>PNOB01000031.1 GCA_013824585.1 Desulfobacterium sp.
CGGAGCAGGATGCGTTGTTATCATGGACTCACTTTTTGAAGAACGGCTTTTGAAAATACAGGATAAAATTCCAAAAGTAAAACATATCCTGCTTGCCAATGTCGGGACATATCTGCCGGCGATCAAACGGATACTAGGCAATCTTCTGAAAAAAATCCCCTCAGGAAAAATGGTACCGATCCCCGGCAAAGAAGTCATGCTGTTTAAAAATGTTGTGTCCGAATCCTATTCACACGCTAATCAGCCAAAAATCATACCGGATGATACCTGTCTGATCCAATATACCGGCGGAACAACCGGATTGCCCAAAGGAACAGTTCTGACCCATCGAAACCTGGTGGCCAATAATGTTCACGCCAAACAATGGACAGGTTTTGAAATCGGCAACGATATTCTTTGTTCAGGTTTTCCTTATTTTCACCTGGCTGGACTTGCTTTTGGGATGCTTGCATTGTGTACCGCTAATACACAATGTCTGATCCCGGATCCAAGAAATACAAAACATATCTGCAAAGAGATCGCTTCCAAAAAACCAACCGTAATGGCCTATGTGCCGACCCTTTATAAAATGCTGATGGATGAACCTTCTTTCAAGACCCTTGACTTTTCGTCCCTTAAAATCTGTGTTTCCGGGGCTGCGCCATTTTCCGTTGAAGGAATCAATGCGATCGAAAAAATCATCGGCAAAGGAAAGATAATGGAAGTCTATGGCATGACGGAAGCCAGTCCGCTGCTCACCATGAACCCAATTCATGGCAAAAAGAAAATCGGTTCGGTAGGAATTCCAATTCAAAATACCATGATCAAGCTGGTTGACCTTGAAGGCGGCACAAAAGAAGTCAATATCGGGGAAGAGGGAGAGCTGATCGCCAGAGGGCCTCAGATCATGAAGGGTTATCACAACAAGCCGGAGGAAACCAGAAATACATTAAAAGAGTTTCAAAATAAAGCCTGGCTCCATACCGGTGATATTGCCCGGATGGATGAAGACGGATACCTGTATATCGTAGACCGATCCAAGGATATGCTGATTGTCGGAGGGTATAAGGTGTTTTCAAGAGAGGTTGAGGAAACATTGTACCAATATCCGGATATTGAATTTTGTGCGATTGTCGGTGCAGAGGATAAAAAACGCCCTGGAAATGACATTGTAAAAGCCGTGCTTCAATTGAGGGAAAAAGCCAGAAAAAAAGAACCCGAAGCTATCAAACAGGAGGTAACCGAATACTGTCGTGAGAATATGGCTCCCTACAAAGTTCCAAAAATAATTGAAATTGTGAATGAAATCCCACTGACTGCTGTTGGAAAGGTCGATAAAAAAGCCCTGAGGTAGCCAACTCCATGGAGCAGGAAAAGATAAAAGAATCCATCAATCAGGTTATTTTTCTATGACAAGATCTTATTTTTTCTTTCTTTTTCCTGAAAGTTTTTGCTGGTTCTTTTTATCCGAAAATTCGATTCGACCGGTTCTGAGTCTAAAATATAAACGGATAGGAGTTTTATCCAAGCCGGTCTGTTCTCTGATCTGGTTCATCAGATAGCGCTGATAAGAAAAGTGAACTGCATCGGGGTAGTTGGTAAATACAACAAATGTTGGTGGTTTTGTTGATACTTGAGTCGTATAATAAAATTTCAGGCGTTTCCCTTTGTGAATAGAAGGCTCGTTTTTTTCAATTGCCCGCTCAACAATACGATTAATCATACCCGTACCGACATGTGTACTGTACTGTTTATATACGGTATCAACCAACTTAAATATTTCTGAAACCCTGAGTCCTGTCAAGGCTGAGATCGTAATCACTGGAGCAAAAGACAAAAATTTTGCCTCCATTCTTAATTTTTCATAAAATAAATTGGTCGTTTTTTTATCCTGTTCAACAAGATCCCACTTGTTTAGCAAAAAAATACTACCACAACCACGGTCATGAGCATAACCTGCTACCCGAATATCCTGTTCTGAAATTCCTTCCGCAGCATCGATTACAATCAAAGCAACATCGCAGCGATCGAGACTTTTCAACGCTTTCATAATCGAAAATTTTTCAAGCTTCTCAGAAACCCTTCCTTTCCGTCGAATCCCTGCTGTATCAATAAGGCGATATTGTTTTCCGGATATCTTACACAGAGAATCAATTACATCCCTCGTTGTGCCGGGAAGCTCACTGACCAGATGCCGATCTTCCCCAAGAATTTTATTGATCAGCGATGATTTACCGGCATTGGGGCGACCAATAACCGCTATACTGATTTCTTCTTCTGCTGCTGCTTTTTCCATTTGGCTGATAGGCAGGACCGGAATCAGATTATCCAGGAAGTCTGGTACCCCATACCCATGCTCCGCAGAAATTGGATATAAATCGTCCAGCCCCAAATGATGAAATTCGTAGAGTAGCGATTCTTTCTCCTCTCCATCAATTTTATTTACCACATAGAATACAGGTATGGTAACCCTTCGGAGTATATCAATAAGCTCAGAATCAAATGGCGAAATTCCGCCTTTGCCATCAAGGACAAGGATGACGACATCTGCATCATCAATTGCCAGATGAATTTGAGATCGAATCAAACTTGAAAAATCATCTTCCTCATCCCTTGCAAACCCTCCTGTGTCAACAATGGAAAATTCAACATCATTCCATTCAGCATCTCCATAATGTCGATCGCGAGTCACACCCGGAAAATCATCGACCAGGGCATCCTTTTTCCGGGTGATTCTGTTAAAAAGGGTTGATTTTCCAACATTCGGTCTTCCAACGATCGCAACAATAGGTTTCATGATTTTTTTTCTTTTGCATTGTGATGTATCAAACCGGATTCACTTGGGGCAGGATCTCCAATTCGACACATAGATGGCCAGTGACAACTCAAGCCAGAGAATTCATCTAATCTTCCAAGTTCAGCGGAGACATACATTAAAGATGGCTGACTTGTCAAACACGATATGGTATATCAACGCCTTGCTTAAATGATTCAGGTTGAAACATACGCAAAGCGATTTTTCCGTTTTTGATTTCATCAACTCTGCTGAAATCAGATCTGCTTTTCAGTACTTTTCTTTATCTTCTCAACAATAAAGGGCAGCGCATCACCAGCTTTCATGGGGATATAAATATCTGTGCAATGCGTAAAACCATTTTCCGTTGGATTAATGACAATGATCTTTGCACCTGCCTTTTTTGCCTCCACCGGAAACGATGCAGCAGGAAATACCGCCCCTGATGTTCCCAACACCATCATAACATCTGATTGAATAGAAGCATCAAAAGCTTGCGGCAAGGATTTCACAGCCTCACCAAACATCACAACATCCGGCCTTGTCAAAGAACCACATTGATCACATTCCACTGCAAGGCTGATCAGCGCATCCAGGTCATACACCGCTATTTTTAACAACCGGTTACGAAGAGCCTGAACATACGGTTTCCTGTCAACTTTCTTTTTCCATCCACAGGATAGGCAATGCATTCTGAAAAGGTTTCCATGTACCTCGATTAAATCGTTTGTCCCAGCCTCCTCATGAAGATTATCAATATTTTGAGTGATTACTGTTTTTAAAATCCCCATTTTTTCAAGATGGGAAAGAGCCACATGCCCTGCATTGGGTTCTGATTTTTCAAACCGATCCAGCATTGTCATCAATATGGGAACAATTATGTCCGATTTTTCCTGGAAGGCCCGTAAAAGCCCCTTTGCTGTTCCAGCTTCCATGGGATTAATCTGATCCCAGAGTCCGCCGGGGTCTCGAAAGGTCGGGATACTGCTTTCCGCTGAAATACCCGCCCCACAAAAGGCAGTTGCTCTTGTTGCTTTCGACAAGACCCATGCAGCTTCTTCCAGTTCCTGTCTCCATTTACCCATTGCGCAGCTCCTGTTCATTCTATTGATATTTCGAAAAAAATCACCATGCCCACAAATTCGGAATCACAAATGATCCCAATCCTTATATAACGGGATCATGGTTTGCTGTTACATCAAAATGGGGTTACCTATTCAAGATACCACTTTTCCTCAGAAAATCAGTGAATCCCTTCCGTTCTAAACCTAACCCATGATCAAGGGTACCGGCACTTCCCTGTTCAATAAGGGTTTTCACAATCCCAAGCATATCCTGATTTACGGAAGCAATATCAGTTGCAATTTCCATACATCTTTTCATAAGCTGATCTTTTGGGACAACCTCGTTCACAAGACCTGCGGCAAGCATCTTATGAGCAGAATAAAATGTACACGTAAATGACATCTGTTTGGCCATTCGGGCCCCTACCGCCTGTTGCAGAAGCTGAGTCATTCCCCATCCCGGATGAATACCGACCTTGGCATGGGTATCTGCAAAAGAAGCATTCTCCGAAGCAACCAGAAAATCACAGTTCAGGGCAAGCTCAAAACCACCCGTGATCGCATGGCCATTGATTGCTCCGATGATGGGTTTATTCACTTTTCTCAAGATATCAAACAGATCTTTACCATCACCTCTTGGATCCATTAAATTATCAGTTGTCAGTCTCGAAAGATCAAGTCCTGCACAAAAGGTATCCCCCGCACCTGTTATGATACCAACCCGAATCTCAGGGTCAGACGATATCTTTTCAAGATTATTATATAACTCAATCAAAAGGGATTGACTGATTGCATTTCTTTTTTCAGGTCGATTCAGGGTAATGATCGCAATATGATCTTTTATTTCAAATAATACGGGTGGCGTCATTGAATTGGTTCTCCTTGTGAGTCATTGTTGAGTATGTTCCGACGATAAATAGTATTGCATTGTATTCTTTTTCCATAGCGGATCATCAATAGAATTTTCAATATAAAATTTTCAATATTGAAATCTTTTCAGGTACCCTATATACACTTTATCGAATCGAAATAACAATTATTGTGAGGTATACACACAAACCATGTCAAAAATATTAAACTCTGCTGATCCTGTGGCATGGGTGTGGAAAATAGCCGAACAGAATTTCAGTCATGCCAAAGGAAGTCATGACTGGGACCATACATTGCGGGTAATCCGGTTATGTGAGCATATCGGTCCCATTGAAAATGCAGACATGACCGTACTTCTCATCGCTGCCTGTCTCCATGACATTGGTCGATATCATCAGGACCGATCCAATGGGCAGATCTGCCATGCTGAAAAAGGTGCAGAGATGGGAAAGGACATTATTCAGGATCTACTATTGTCCGATGAACAAAAAATAAATATTATTCATGCGATAAAAACACACCGTTTCAGGGGAAACAATGTGCCTGAAACCACTGAAGCAAAAGTTCTGTTTGATGCAGACAAACTGGATGCGATCGGTGCAGTGGGTATTGCAAGAGCCTATCTTTTTGCCGGAGAACTTGGAGCAAGGCTTCACAATACAGATAACAATATACAAAACACAAAACCCTATTCAAAGGAGGATACGGGTTATCGGGAATATAAGAAAAAACTATGTAAAATAAAAGATAAAGTATTGACCGCCGAAGGATACAGAATGGCTGAAAAACGCCATAATTTCATGGTAAATTTCTTCAATCACTTTCTTGAAGAATACAATGGTAGGATTTGAAAAATTTTCCTTCAACTCCTTGGACAAAACCGATAACCTCCCCTTGCATTTACTTTTTTCTTTTATTATACTCCCGACGAATTATCAGAATTCATTGATTTTTTAATCGACACGTCCTCTCTACCATATTATCAAAAAATGGTGAAGGGGACGTCTTTTTATGATATGTATAACAAATGAGAACCATGATCAAACAACGAAAAAAAAAGAGTACGGGCAACCCAACTGATCTGCATATCAGAAAATCCTCATGCAATCGTTGTGGCATTTGTTGTAAAAAAGGAAGCCCCACCATCCATTTTGAAGACAGGGAATTGATAGAAAAAGGCAATATCCCGTTAAAATATTTATTTACAATTCGACAGCATGAACTTTCGTTTGATAACATTAAAGAAATAATAGAACCTGCAAAAACAGATATTATTAAAATAAAAAACAAAAAAGACAGCCATGAATGTATTTTCTTTGATCCGGATCATTCTGGTTGTCAGATCTATCAAGATCGTCCTGTTGAATGCAGAAAACTAAGATGTTGGGATACAAAGGAGATTTTATCTTTTTACGATACAACCAGAATCAGCCGAAAAGAACTTATTTTCTCTATTGATGAATTATGGGATCTGATTCAGTATCATCAAGACCGCTGTTCGTATCAGAAAATTGCGGAACTTGCGGATCAGATAAAACAAAATGAAAACAACCATTTGGTTTTAAAAAAATTAAACAATATAATTCAATATGACAGCAGCTTGCGCCAATTGATCATTGAAAAAAATTCTATGATCTCCGAAATGCTTGAATTCCTTTTTGGCAGACCATTGATTCTAACGATCTCTTTATATGGATTAAAACAAAAACAATCATTCTTATACGATAGATGTAAATAATAAATAAGTTTAAATTGATCCTGAAACCAATTACATGACATGAAACAACTCTTGCTTCTTATTTTAATCTTGTCCCTATCCAGAGTAGTATATTCTGGCGAGATAGAATCAAAATTTGTGATTGATCAGGATAAACTTCTGGCTTATGAACTTCAAATTTTTGATTACACAATTGCAAAGGATGAAAAAAACAATCAAAAACAGGTTTATGGAATTCTTTTAATTGACGCTCCTCCAAAAGAAGTTTGGGAAGTGATAAAAGACTGGAAGTTTATGGCAGAACTTGTTCCTGACGTTGAATATTATAAAACGATCGCAGCATTGAAACCGATTCAAAAAAATTCAATTGGACAATCTTTTATTGAGTGTAAAATCAGCATTCCGTTATATGATTTTTTATTTACTCTTGATGTTCAATTTGAAGAATCCCGCTATCGGCAGGAATGGCAGCTCATCAAACCAGAAGATGTGAGAATTTACAATCTGATCGGGATACCAGTCAAGGACCCAACCGATACGATTAAAAACATTGAAGGGTTCATGATTGCCGAACCATTTGAAAACGGTAAGAAGACCGTTTATCAATTCTCCTTAATGATAGAATTTTCGACTGCTCTGCCGGAATTTGTTGAAAATTATATGGTGGAAAAACTGTTAACAGAGCACTTGAACGGTGTGAAAAAACGGGTGGAATCTCATGGACTGTATCTGCCTCCCAAATTGTTTGAAATGCCTTTTTAAAATGGGAGCTAATTTCAAAACTATTAAAAAGCGTCACACCGGCGAAAGTCGGTGCCCAGAAAAGAGCCGAAAATACTGGATTATAGTTTTCGCCGGAACTACAACAACAGACTTTTGAAATTGGCTCATGGGAATAAGTCATCCCGTCGATTGGGCAGAAAATAGCGCATCCGGTGGCTTCGAACCTTTTCCAAAAGCCCGAGTTTCAACTCTGTAATAACCACACCCTCCTTACCGCTGATATCCTTTGCAATCAATTCTCCTGAAGGATCGAAAACCACTGCAAGACCAGGAAAATCAAGGCCAGCGCCATTGTTGCCAGTCTGATTACATGCCACAATAAAAAGGCTGTTATCATAGGCTCTTGCTGGTAAATGCCGCATCCAGGAACAATATTTTTCTTCCGGAGTTCCCTTTGGGGATGCATGAGGTATAAAAATAATATCCGCACCGTTTCTTGCCATATGAGAGGCCAATTCCGGAAAATGTGCGTCATAGCAGAGCTGAATCCCAAACTTGATATTGCATGCCTCAAAAATTGGAATATTCGAAGCCTGTGTGAAAACATCCCTTTCCGGAGGTGCTAAATACAGCTTCCGGTATATCCCGATCTCTCCATCCGGTTTTACAACCGCATGAGATGCAAAGATATGACCTGCATCATCCATTTCCGCAAACCCGGATAAAATGACCATATCACTCTTTCTCGCCATGACGGTGAGCTTCTGTAAAATTTTTCCTGAATCAATAATGGTTGGCGGGAAAATGTCAATTCGAGTGGAATATCCAGTGATATTCATTTCTGGTTCACAATATTTGAGAATTCATCAATCTTGTCTTCCGGAACTTTTGCCGCACATAAGGTACTGACAAATCCAAGCTTTTCCGGTACGAAATTTCCACCAATTCTACGAATTATTTTTTTTTTTTTAAGCTGACAGATTCGGGTTAACACTTCTTGTTCAGTAATACCAATCCGATCTGCAATTGTCTGGAATGGTCTTGTGGTGATTGGAAAATCAGACTGAATCTGATTAATGATCTCCCGGTCAATACCATCGAGATGAATGCCCTGATCCGTATGCTTTATCTGCATAACACTTCCTTTTTTCTTAATCACCTTTCATTTCAGGGTTCAACGTATGGTTTGAAACCATACAGCCCGTTACATCAGAACAAAAAACAAAAAAGGCCCTGAAAATTCAGGACCTTTTTATAATGCTTTAATTTAACAAACTGGATTATACACATCCTGTTGGTTTTGGGAGACCCGCCATTTTACAAGCCCCTTTACCTGGTCCTGACGGAAACAGTTCATAAATATGTTTCAGCTTGAAATTGGTCAGTTTGGAAAGAACCCGCACCATGGGTGCAATTCCATTTTTCTTGTAGTAATCTTGAAGAATATTAATAACCTGCCAGTGCTCTTCATTCAATTCATCAATACCCTCTTCCTGTTTTACATACTGAACCCAATTTTTTGTCCACATATTAAAATCCAGAATAAAACCGTCTTCATCAACAGGGAATGTCTCGCCATTGAATTCCACATCAGCCATTGATAAACCCTCCTATATAGTATTATTATTTAAGGCCTTCTGCCTGTATTAAGTGACTGAGTCACATCAAAGTTTATTTTTTTATATTAACCCATGTATAATGTCAATATGAAAACATCCTCCAACACGATTATAAATCTTTCTTTAAAAAAAATTCTTGCCTGTAAATATTACTAATACTCTCTTGGCGTACGATTGAGTTGATCCAATGTAAAAACAGGGCCATCTTTGCATACCAGCTCTTTACCGATTCCGCAGCGTCCACACATACCAAAACCACACTTCATTCGATTCTCAAGAGACATTATAATTTTATCATGGGTATATCCCAGCTTTTCCAAGACAGGCTGTGTAAACTTGATCATTATGGGTGGGCCACAAACGATTGCATACGTATTCTCATCCCCTTTGGGTGCCTTTGCCTCTGTAACAGGCGGAACAAATCCGATATTATATTTCCAATCCGGATCATTTGTCCCATCAACGGTGATATGCATATTGATATCATCCCGTTTTTCCCATTCAATGAGTTCGTTCTTATATAAAAGCATTCCTGGATTTCGAGCACCATAAACAACATCAATTGTGCCGAATTTTGACCGATTGGCCGGATCAAGCATATATACTATTGAAGAACGAAGTGTCGTGAAGGCAAAACCGCCCCCTACAATCAGAATATTCTTTCCCTCTAACCGTTCCCATGGATACCAGTTTCCAAGAGGGCCCCGAATACCCATAACATCTCCGACCTTCATGTTATGGAGATGGGTTGTTACAAGTCCGGCCTTATTGACCGTGAACATAACAAAGCCTTTTTCTACAGGTGAAGAAGCAATGCCGATCGGAATCTCCCCCTTTCCAGGGATGGAAAGTTCGCCAAACTGACCTGCCCTATATGAAAACTTCTCTTCATCCTCTTTGTTTAAAAAAACAAATTTAAACGTCTTTAGACTCTTATCCTCGGTAGCAATCTCTATATCATCGATACGCACCGGATAAGGTAAATATGGATTTTGCACAGGTTTCCTCCCTCATATCCTGACTTTCCTCACGGGTAACGGCATCAGGATCTATCATCCGTTCATCGTTTGACAAACCCTTCGGATATCTATGTTAACCGGACAGGAACGAATGCATCGGCCGCAACCAACACACATAATTCCATCTTCATATTTGTCCATGAAATATTTCAATTTATGCATGAATCGTTGTCTGACCCTCTGGATTTTGGTTTCTCTTGGGTTATGCCCGGTAGTATGAATGGTAAACAAAGGATACATGCAACTGTCCCATGCTTTGATTCGAACACCGGATTTCCCTCTGGTCTCATCCTGGATATCAAAACACCAGCACGTCGGGCAAACATAAGTACATGTGCCGCAGTTAATACAAGCAAAGGCTGCATCATCCCAAAAATCAGCTCCATGCAGTTCCATGATTGATTTTTCCTTGATCCGATCAAAGGATATGGTGGTTTGTATCGCACCTTCCGCCTTGACCTTCAATGCCTCAATCTTTTGTTCTGCGTCATCCCCGGCGAATTCTTCCCAGCCGGCAGCTTTCAGATAAGCATCTCCTTTGTCGGTAATCACTTTTGCAAAATAATGACTCCCCATATCCACCAAAAGCACATCCAAACCGATTTCATCAAAAGGTCCTGAATGCGTACTGGTACTGAAATCAAGTCTGCTCGGGTCATTCACTGCAAGACCGATGAAGGTACATGCTGCATATGCATCACACCAATACGGATCCCGGTATTCAGGGGTATCAAAATTCTTCTTCACAACAAGATAGGCTGCTGCATCATAAGGACGAATACCTATGATCGCCCGTGGGGAGTAATCCTTTGCAGGAACTCTCATCAAATTACAATCATCACGGGTCTCATCCGTAGAATATTCCATCATCACTTCTTCAGGTGGAAAACAGATCGACTTTGGAGAAGTACGCGTATCAGTTGCCGTCATATCCGGCATTTCCCCTGCATCCAGCTCCTTGAACTCACTGAAATTTTTGTTCTCGACCATCACCGGGCCAAAGAGCCGATATGCGCTTCTTGATTTTTCAATGCCTCCTGCCCAGTGTTTTTTGTCAATTTTTATGACCTTCATAGCTTTTTGACCTTTATTTGAAAATTGCCAATCGCCTGTTATTCAACTTATGACAGATGAACAATGACAACCTGTCAAACGACTCTTTTATTATTTAATAAATTTATCTGGATCATCCGGTTTAAAAGTATCCAGAGTTGGCCGTTCATCCACAGACATCCCAGCTTCCCAACCGAAAAGCTCAAGCGCATCCTTCTCGAGTTTTTTCGTAAATGCCCTCACATCGATCCCCATCGGGCAGGCCCTCGTACATGAACCGCAGTCCGTACACCTTCCGGCACAGTGATATGCCCTCAAAAAATGAAATGTTCTTGTATCAATGGTATCCAGGGTTTTGCCAACCCACTGCGGCTTTGATTCATCCACAAAACAGGTTGGACAGTAGCAAAGCGGACAGGCATTCCGGCAGGCATAGCAGCGGATACATGGTGATAGTAATTCTTCAAAATAATTCCACTTTTCTTCAGGACTCATGGCCTCAACCTTACGGACATCTTCATACCGGTCAACGCCCTTCTGCTCCTCCACAGGACCAGCTACCATCTCATCATTGATGACTGGATTCCGATGGATGCAGATTGCACAGTTATCTTGCAGCACATCTGCTTTCTTGATTGTTTTTTCTATGCCCGGACCTTTTACAACAATCACATCCGCCTGTTCCAAAACTTCAGTAACCTCACAATCTGCTGCGGCAGCCACCTTTCGTCGATCGATCATTCCTTTACATGGGACACCAATGATAACCAGTTGTTCCCTGGATATTTTATTTTCAATAATATGAGTCACGATGTTTCTGGAGTCACATCCCTTGGCGATCACACCGATCTTTTCTTTCCGATTGGTGAGGTAGTTTGCCAGATTGATGCCACAATTGCTATCCCAAACCAGATTTTTCACATCTGAGGAGGTTTTTACAAAACAGGGTTCGTTCATCATCGGAATCGTTCCTTTTCGGAAACCAATGATCAAATCAACTTTCTGTTCCTTTAGCAACCGATCTGAAATTTCTTTGATTTTATTAATATATGCTAACATAATTATGCTACCTTGGCTTGATTCTTCACAAAATGTTTATTCGGTCCCAACACCTTGACCGCTTCCGTTATCTCCGTTACCACCTTGACAAACTTGGTGGACTCTGCAGAAGAGATCCATGAAAAGTGGAGCCGTCCGGGCTCAACTCCCATATGTTCCATCAGGTTGTTAAACAAAGAAAACTTACGTCGTGCATGAAAATTACCTTCCAGGTAATGGCATTCCCCGGGATGTCAGCCCGATACCCAGACCGCATCCGCTCCTTCCCTCAAGGCAGCAAGGGCAAACTTCGGGCTCATTCGCCCGGTACAGGGTATTCGAACAATCCGGATATTCGGTGGATACTGCATCCTGCTCACACCTGTCAGATCTGCTGCACCATAACTACACCAGTTGCATAAAAAACTGACAATTTTTGGTTCCCAATCAGACATTTTCAAATTCTCCTTCTTCCGGATATCTGTCAGTTCATCCTGTTCAGATATCAAAAAATATATGGACAGGGATCACCCTGCTTCACTGAGTGCAAAAATCTGTGAAAAAATTTGGTCATTGTCAAATCCTTGCAGATGAAGAGCACCGGATCTGCAGGAAGCAACGCATAGACCACAGCCTTTACATAGCACTGGATTGATCTGGGCCTTTCCACGGAACATTCTGGCTTTCGCATCAAGAAATGAAGGCGCCGAATAAGGACAGATCGATAGACAGACTCCGCAGGAACTGCATATTGCCGGATTGACTTTCGCGACAGTACCACTTGTATGTATCGTCTTCTGCGACAGCAATGTCACAGAACGCGAAGCAGCGGCCTGTCCCTGGGCAATCGACTCATCTATTGGCTTTGGATAATGGGCTAATCCGCAGAGAAAAACACCGGCTGTTGCAAATTCAGATGGGCCGAGTTTGGCATGACGTTCCACAAAGAAACCATCATCATTCATTGGGACCTTGAAAAACTTAGCAAGCTTTTCATCTTTATATGGAATGATAGAAGACGCGAGGGTCAACAAATCCGCTTCAATTTCAACCGGACGATCAAGAACGTGATCCGTCGCTGTCACCAAAATTTTCCCATCAGATAGAACAACACCCGGCTTCTGATTTACTGAATATCGGATAAATATCACCCCTGCTGCCCGGGCTTCTTTATAAAGGATCTCACGCTCACCATAGGTACGGATATCTCGATATAATATATAAACATTCATCTTCGGATTCCGTTTTTTCAGTTCCAGGGCATTATGAACCGAGTGTGTACAACATACACGGGAACAATAGGGATGATCCGGCTCTCTGGATCCGACGCATTGAATAAAAACCGCGTTCACGAGATCCTGTAGTATTGGATCATTGTCCATAAACTTTTTGTCAAGATCCAGACTGGTAATGATTCTCGAATCCTGTCCAAAACAGTATTCATTTGGCTGAAACGGAACCGCACCGGTTGCAATAACGGCCACACCATGCTCCAGCACCTTTTTCTTCCTTTTTGAGGAAAGGGTTGTTTTAAAATTCCCCACAAAACCTTCCACGCTGGAAAGCTCCGTATTCAAATGAATCGTGATTTTCTTATTCTGCTCGATATCCTGAATCATGGCCGATAGTTTTTCCTGAACGTCCTCATTTGATGCAGTATGGTAAAGATTCAGTGCTTGCCCCCCCAGTTGACCGGATCGTTCAATCAGGTGAGTATGAAATCCCTGCATGGCTAAGCTCTTTGCAGTTGTGATACCGGATATCCCGCCACCAATGACCATGGCGGTTTGATTGACCTCAAGCTCTGCCTCTGCCAGAGGTGCGGCAAGAGCCACTTTGGACACGGCTGAGCGTACCAGATCCTTGGCTTTATTTGTCGCCAGTTCAGGATTATTTTTATGAACCCAGGAGTCATGATTTCGGATATTGGCCATTTCAAAAAGATATTTATTCAGGCCGGAATTCAGGAGTGTCTCCTGAAATAAAGGTTCATGCGTTTTGGGAGTACATGCTGCAACCACAATTCGATTCAAATTCTTTTCTTTGATCAGTTGCACCATATTATCCTGGGTATCCTGGGAACAGGCATACAGATTATCTGTGGAAAACTCGACATACGGGAGTTTGGAAGCATACTCGGCAACAGCTACGACATCAACGATACCGGCAATATTGGAACCACAGCGACAAACAAACACACCAATCCGCGGACGTTCACCAATCACATTTGTTTCCGGAACAACCTCTGGTGATCTGGTAAGAGTATTTCTTGCCTGAGCAAGAATTGCACCGGCAGCATCAGCAGCAGCACTTGCATCCACAACTGACTGTGGAATATCTTTTGGTCCCTGAAATGCTCCACAAACAAAAATGCCCTCTCTGGATGTTGCAACCGGTTCAAATGTGCTGGTTTTACAAAAGTTCTGCGGGGTCAGATCAAGCCCCAGCTTATTTGCCAGCGCAATGTTCTGTTTTGAAGATTCCAGCCCAATGGAAAGAACGATCATATCAAAAACTTCATTCCGAAGTTCACCTTTCTCATTCGCATAACGAACCGAAAGGTCATTGGTCCCCGGAACCTCAGTTATGGTGTGGATGCGACTTCTCTCAAACCGGATTCCATGCTTTTCTCTGGCAGCATCATAATATCGCTCAAAATCTTTTCCATGGGTTCGCATATCCATAAAAAAAATTGTACAATCCAGGTCGTCTCCTACATGCTCCTTTGCAATCACCGCTTCCTTTATCGCATACATACAGCAAACCGATGAGCAATGGGCATTATCACAACGATTCATATCCCGGGATCCTACACACTGGAGCCAGGCGATCTTTTTCGGCGCCTTTACATTCTCCGCGTCCTTCTTCTTGGATGACTTCGGTCGCGTAAGTACATGACCGTGTGTCGGCCCGGATGCAGAAAGAATACGCTCAAATTCCATTGATGTAACAACATTGGGATACATGGCGTATTGATAGTTATCAAACTTTGAAGGATCAAATGGTGTAAAACCGGAAGACAATATAATAGACCCGACATTTAATGTCTTTTTGATTTCCTTTTGTTCATAATCAATAGCATCTGCAGGACAAACATCTTTACAGTTTCCGCACTTTCCTTTTTGCAGATATATACATTCATCCGGATCAATGGCATATTTTAACGGGACAGCCTGGGCATATTCCACATAAATGGCTTTACGGTTCGAAAGCCCGGCATTATACCTGTCAGAAACTTTTTTCGGACATTTTTCCTCACATGCTCCACATCCAACGCATTTGGATTCATCAACATATCGAGGCTGTTGAAGAATATCGACCTCAAAATTTCCAGCCTCTCCTTTAACATCCGTAATTTCACTCAGTGTTACCAGTTCTATATTTAGGTGCCGGCCGACCTCGACCAGTTTTGGTGAGATAATTCACATGGCACAGTCATTGGTGGGAAATGTCTTGTCAAGCTGAGACATGATTCCACCAATGGAAGGTGATTTCTCAAGAAGATAAACATAGTATCCGGAATTAGCCAAATCCAGGGCAGATTGCATGCCAGCAATCCCTCCGCCGACGACCAGTACCGATCCGATAATATTTTTAGGCATCGTTTCTTTCTCCTGAAATTCACAGATGATCAGAAATTCTTTTATGAATCACCGTGATAAACGAAAAAAAAGGACTCTGAATTGTGAAAAACCTCGCATCTGAGGTTCAAAAATCATTGTCCAGAGGAACTTAAGCAAAGAATTTAGATATATGTTCAAAAAAAACTTGTCAATAATTTTTCCATATACACTTATAAAGGAAGAAAAAAAATACAATGACCGTTATGAGCAAGATGATGAATCAACATCGCCTCTTCCCTTGACCTTGCATGGTTCAACTGCTATTTTAGCCCCTGACATCAAAAAAACAATGCGCTCTTGATGGATTTGAACAAATAATTGCATCTGATACGGAACCATGTTTCCCCAAAAAACTCGTGAAATCCCTTATAATTATACATCCGCGGATGATGCCAGAATCATCCGGTTCCTTCTGGGTAAGAATGCCTGGTACACACTTGAAAAAATAAGATTTCAGCGTAAAACAGCATCTCTGGTAAGACTCATCATGCGTTTCATGGGGGACATGTTTATCCTTCATCGCAACCCTTATGTGTTTCAGAATCTTGTCGAAAACGTTTCCCTGCGCCAAAATTTTCTTCATGGATTGAATACTGATTTTAAGTGTATTGAGCAGAACGCGTCTGCAACAGAGGAAATACAAACCATTACCGCCTGCTGTAAGGAATATCTGAAAACGCTTGCAGCAGAACTCGCAAATGAAACCCGGAAAAGGCATAAGATCAAAAAAGAACTGGGAGCGATTTCAGGTGAAGAAAATGTAAGCTTTGACCCATTCGCGCTGATCAGTCATGTCACAGACGCAACCGACTGGCGACTTTTTCTCCCGATTGCCGTTGTCTGGCCGGATAAGGAGTCGCAAGTTCCCTGTCTCCTGACAGCCATCCAAAACATGGGATTACATGCGATCCCACGGGGTGCCGGCACTGGTCTGACCGGAGGTGCAGTGCCGGTTCGGAAAAACTGCATCATGATCAATACCGAAAAATTGAACCGCCTCATCGGGATTGAAGAAAAAACCGGCCACAATGGAGTCAGGATACCATTGCTGAGCCTTGAAGCAGGTGTCATTACCGGCGATGCCATGAAGTTTGCGGAAAAAGAAAATTATGTTTTTGCTACAGATCCGACAAGCGCCTGGGCATGTACAATCGGCGGTAATATTTCTGAAAATGCCGGAGGAAAAACCGCAGTACTCTGGGGAACAGCCATTGACAATATTTTTTCATTCCGAATAGCCATTTCCGACGGCCGCCTTCTGGAAATCCAAAGGGTATCTCATCCCTTACGGAAAATCCTTCCCGAAGACATTGTTCAATTTGATATTATCGATACGGCAAGCGGGAAATCCCTGAAAACAATTTCCCTCACGGGCACTGAAATCAGGACAAAAGGTCTTGGAAAGGATATTACCAACAAAGCCCTGAATGGACTCCCGGGTATCCAGAAAGAAGGAACAGATGGTGTCATCACATCTGCAAAATTTATCCTTCACAAAGCATATGAATTCAAGGCTACGTGCTGCATTGAATTTTTTGGCCAGGATATGGACGAGGCCGGAAGGGTCATCCTTGCGATATCCAGAACATTTATCAATAAAGGGGAAGAAGCGCTGATGGCCCTCGAACATTTTGATGAGGAATATGTTCGGGCAATCCAGTACAAAGTAAAAGCGCCAAAAAGCGAAAGCCCCAAAGCCGTTCTCCTGATTGATATTGTCGGCCACTCAGCCATGCAACTGGAAAAGGGTAAAAAACAGCTTTCCGAACTTCTTGAACCTTACACCAACACCTTTGCGTTTTTCACGGAAAGTAAAACTGAATCTGAAAGATTCTGGCAGGATCGAAAAAAACTGGGGGCGATTGCGAAACGAACCAATGCGTTCAAGCTGAACGAGGACATTGTCCTTCCCCTTTCCGCCTTGCCTGAATTCTCCAATTTTATTGACCGTTGCAACATCGAGGAAGAGAGGGAAAACCAGCAATCTTTTGCCTGGCAGATGAGTTCATATCTGGAAGAAGCCGAACCGCTTTCCGATCCGGAATGGATGGAGGCCAAAATCCCTGCGGCCAAAAAAATCCTTCGCGAATCCATTGAAAAACTTGCCCTTTGCGGAAAGATCCACCTTCAGCAGGAAACCCATACCCGAAAACTCCTGAAAAACATGATGGTATTGTTCCGTGGATACTCCAAGGTATGTGATGAAATCAATACAATTTACCAGGAAACCCGATCCCATCTGATTGTGATTGCAACGCACATGCATGCAGGAGATGGCAATGTTCACGTGAATATCCCGGTATTCTCCAATGATCGAGAAATGATGATCCGGGCCATGGAAACAGCCGATGCTGTCATGGAAAAGGCATTGGAATTGAACGGTGTTGTCAGCGGAGAACACGGCATTGGATTTACAAAACTGAAATACATCGATCCAGAACAGATTGACCGGCTAAACCAGTACAGGAAGGAAATGGATCCGGAAGGTATAATGAACCCGGGAAAATTATCGGACATGGAAGTTCCGAACCTGGTGTTCGCGCCCTCCTTCAATCTGCTCGACCTGGAGGCCCGTATTCTGCATCACGGCTCCTTGCGGGATCTGGCCTTGAAAATATCAAACTGTATCCGGTGCGGCCGTTGCAAAGCCGATTGCTGTGTTTTTTATCCTCAACAAAATCTATTCTTTCATCCCCGGAATAAAAATATTGCCATTGCTTCCCTGATTGAAGCTTCACTCTATGATGCCCAGAAATTCCGTTCAACGCGATTTGAATTTTTAAAACACCTGGAGGAAATCGCAGATCACTGTACCATATGCCATAAGTGTTGCCCACCATGTCCAGTAGATATTGACACAGGAGAAGTCTCGATCATGGAAAGAGACCTCCTGGAAACCCGAAAGATAAAACATACGGCATTGATTACAGATCTGACCTTGCGTTACCTTGAAAGCCGGTCACACACCTTCAATGCTTCTTTCCGGAAAATCATCATCCAGCTCGGCGGGAGCGTCCAGCGAAACCTGGCAAAAACCATATCCCGTTTTCCTATGAAAAAAAGAGGTCATTCTCCCATTCCCGGGCTGCTCTCCTCACCGATTCCGCCGGTTTGCTCAAAAACCTTCTGGGATGTTTTTCCTGTCTGTGGAAACAGCCAGGCTCTTTTCCTGATGCCCGCAGAAAAGTCTGAAAGAACGGTTTTCTATTTTCCAGGCTGCGGATCAGAACGGCTCTTCAGCAACATCGGGAAAGCGTCCGTCTACATCCTTTTAAAATCAAACACATCGGTCATTCTCCCTCCTCCATTTCTCTGCTGTGGTTTTCCGGCAAAGGCAAATGGGAAAAAAAAGATGGAAAGCCGGATCACTCTTCGGAATATCATTTTTCTGACACAGATACGGGAAACCTTTGGTCATATATCTCTTGACGCCTGTGTTGTCAGTTGTGGAACATGCCGTGAAGCGCTTCTGGAACAGAAAGCGGATGAAATCCTTCATGCAAAGATAATGGATGTAAGCGCCTTTTCCATACAAAATGGGATTCCGGTGCAAGCAGGAAGACAATTGATTTATCACCAGCCCTGTCACGATTCTTTAGAAGGCAAGGCTGAAGACCTCTTTTTAACGTATGGACATACTAAAATGCAGACAACAACGGAATGCTGTGCTGAAGCCGGCACCATGTCCCTGAGCAGACCGGATATTACGGCTGCCATGA
>PNOB01000032.1 GCA_013824585.1 Desulfobacterium sp.
TAAAAAACGAAACCGGTTTTCATCAGATCCACCCCATTCGTCTTTCCGGTGATTGTGATAAGGAGACAGAAACTGATTTGGAAGATATCCGGCAGCAGCACTGATATTGATTCCGTCTGCATTGGCTGAAACAGCACGTCTGGCGGATTCTCCGTATGACATGATCACTTCCTTTATATCAGATACTGTCATTTCACGGGGCCTCACCAGATAGGTCGGGTCCACATGAACACATGAAGGACCCATGGGCTTCAGGCCGGTATATTCCGGTATGGTCTGCCTTCCTGCATGAACGAGCTGGAAAAAAACTTTGCTTCCTCCTTCATGGACAGCATCAGCAAGCCTTCGAAGACCCGGTATAAAGGAATCGGAATGAATTCCGGTTTGATGTTTGGCCGCACGTCCTGATGCCAGAACAGACATATAACCGGTGACAATAAGGCCGACATCACCTTTTGCCAGATTGGCATACCGTTTGATAAGTTGATCGGTGACTTCTCCGGTTTCCGTAGCCATGCATTCATAGGTTCCGGAATGAACAAACCGGTTTTTAATTTCAAGACCGCCCACTTTTTTACTGCTGAAAAGAATAGACATCAGGTAACTCCTTCAGATCGATCTTTTTTTAAGGCAATTTGGGTCCATATGGCTGTGCCAAGATCAACAATGCCAAAGGCGATTAAAACAGGGCTTGCGGAAAGAAAAACAACAAAACCGATAAAGAACAAGATGACACATGCCCTAGCATATACGCTGAATTGAAAAAACCGGGTCATCTCAGCCCGTGCTGTTGCGATATAGTAATAGCCCAGAAACAGGAGAAACAAGCCAGTGGTTCTGATCCATATTTCCGATGTTTCCGGCTGCATGAACAAACGAAGCAGAAAATTGGGAACCAGTAACATAAGAGCGCCCAGCGTCAATACATAGATACCGACAACGATCATTGTTCTTGCACTTCTGCTCATGATTTCCATCCCGATGGCAGTACAGTAAATGGCGATTTCAGAGCTGTAACCAGTGAATCATACCTATATTGAGGAAGGATACTATGTCAAGGGTTTGAATTTAGTTGATATTAAAATTATGGTCAAGGGGGTGAAACAATTGGTTTATCAGGAGAAACTAAAGAATAGTAAAAATGGATCTGGAAAAACCAAATGGATTTATACCATTCGTTGACAAATAGTACTATTTTTAGTACTAAATACCCATGAACAAAAAACACAAAAAAACAGTCAACAGGGTTTTTGAAAAACCGACCAGGTCTGATATTTCATACATTGAAATTAATTCTCTGCTACTCTCTCTTGATGCGAAAATCAAAGAGGGACAGGGCTCAAGGGTAAAATATATTGTTAATGACAAGATACTCAGTATTCATAAACCGCATCCGCAAAAAGAATTAAAAAAGTATGCGGTGGAACTTGTCCGAGAATTTTTAGAAAATATAGGAGTGACACCATGAACAATATTATAAAATATAAAGGCTATACCGGAACGGTTAACTTCAGCCAGGAAGACAGGCTTTTTCATGGCAAGGTTTTGGGCATACCTGATATCATCGGGTTTGAAGGTGTTTCTGTTGATCAGCTTGAAAAAGATTTCAGAAGCGCTGTTGACGATTATCTTGAAACGTGCAGAGAAATCGGAAAAGAGCCTGAAAAACCATTTTCCGGAAAATTTGTTTTGAGAGTCGATTCTGATCTGCATTGTTCTATTGTCCTTGATGCCAAACGAAAAAATAAAAGTATTAACAATTGGGTGATTGATGCTTGTAAAAGCCAATTAAAATAAGATGCAGGTTTTGAATATTGATAAATAAATCCAACCAAACAATGATTTTCAGTCAATATTCAAGACCCGCTAATGATGTTTATCCAAAGTACAGTGATAGTCGTAGATATTTATTCCTGGAAAAAAGTCAAAAAGAACGAACAGATGGAAAAATTATGTACTTGTTATCTATCTGACGATGACATTAACTTTGTAGTAGAAAAATGATCATCTGACAAATAAAAACGGGACTGAAAAACAATGGATGATAAATACCTATTCGATATTCCAATCTATTGGTGCAAGCAGGAACCATTTTATAAAACCTATGGTAAAAAATTAAACACATTTCTAAAAAAATTTGAAAAAAATTCTGATTATCCGTTAGCTGAACAGCTTCGTATGTCTTTAACTGATAGCTTTTGGCGACGTTATATCTCGCCATGGCGTTTTAATCAAATTGTTGGTTATGTTCGACTGTTTAAGACTGGTCGTCAGTTACGAGGCGAGTTATGGTTTGTAAGTGCAAAACGTATGGGGACAAGTATGAAACATAAGCATTTTTCGGACATTGGGAAAGCCTTTGAGTTGAGCGTTTATAAAGATGAAACTTCTGAGAAAATATTTCGGAACGTTCTGAAACAGCTTAAAAATATTAAAAAGGGAAATGGAAAAAAGTATTTATTAGATATCGAAACGTTTGAAAACATGGGTCGGTTTGTTGATTGGCAATCATTAATGGACAGCTGATGGTTAAGAATCTAACAGAATCAATAAAAAAACGGTGTTCGATTCTGATCGATAAGTTTTATCTGGTTTCTTTCCATGAGGATAGAAAGTAATTTTATTTAAATGCAAGGGGTGCGTGTGGAAAGATCAATGGTATGCCAAGAAGATGATGAGCAGATGGGGATCAGGGAGATTGGACACCCGATAAACATCAAATATTTGATGTTTCACACAGGGAGCCAGTGTGGAAAGAAAAACAAATCAGAGCTCTGGTTCCATATACGGATGCAGAGCGCCTGGAGGGAATTCATTTATAAAAATTTAAATTGAATTAAAAATATATAAACCCGGCCTTGTTGGAAGGTCGGGTTTTTTGTTGTCTAAATTCCTTGTACTGACTATAATTATTTTTGAAATTTTTGAAATTATATTTTTTTTGATTTTTTACAAAATATTGATTTATCTGGTACCTGGGGCCGGAATTGAACCGGCACGACAATAATTGCCGAGGGATTTTAAGTCCCTTGCGTCTACCTATTCCGCCACCCAGGCGTTTGAATTGCACAGACTGAATTGCAGTCTTAACTGAAGGGATTTTAGTATATTAAAAAGCATGTATTTGCAAGGCAAAATTTTTTTTGGATATGCACTTTTAGTGTTTGACGGGCTTTGGTGTCTGATGTACGATCCAAATCTGTTTTTTGAGCAGCAGATATTTTTTATTTCAGGAGTTGAATGAAAATGGCAGACAATTCTTTTCATGATATATTTTCAGAAAAAAAATTAGCAGATCTTTTCCCCTCGGATCGTTCAAATCAGTTTTTTGATGCCCTTTACGGGGATGCTGCTGAAGGTGCATACGATATTTCCCTGGTATTTCAGGGCACACAAAACAATTCACTCGAATTTGAATTTCATCTTAAGCAGAGGCCGGGCAGATGTCTTGCCTGCAATTTGACCTATGGTCTGCCGGAGGTGTTTTCCCGTCATCCTGTGATTAATCTGAATGGACTTTTCCGTAAAATTGCAGAGCAAATCGAAAACAAAGCAACTGCGCTGAAATGGGAAATCGGTGTGACTTCGGAGGTTTCTCCGGCTTTGCATGTTGTCCCATTTACAATTCATCTTGAGCAGCATCAGGATAAAAAGAACAGCAGAAAGTAGCGCTTTATCGAATCGAAAGTTTTTTTCTTGTTTTAAAAAACCACCCACTTTGTTTCACTGCAAACTGCATTTTGTCTGGTTGTATTTTTTTGACAGACATTCCCCCTTTCCTGACCGCCTTTCCATTCGTTATTCTGGTTGAGTCTGGATCAAGACAGGGGCCTCCATAATCTCATATAACATTTTGAAATAATTATACTTAAATTATATCTCTAATGACAGGGGATGATTTTTAATTTTTTCAGAGTCATCTGTCTTTTGGATGGCATTTTTATATATTTAATTAAAATCCAATATGTTATTTCTATTTTATCTTTTTTTTGTCCGGTTAAATAGGAAGTGAATTTCATATCGACATCCACTTTAATCCACATATTGTATCTTCATTTAACTTTCATTAATTATTTAAAAAATGTGTAATTTTTAAATTTTTTTCTTGACACTTTTAATAAATAATGTAGATATGACAAACATTGTGGTTCAAAGTGGATTTGAATGGTGAAATATGTTTCGAGGGAGTTCTTTCCATACAATTGATCCAAAAGGGCGGTTGATTATTCCGGCCAGGTTCCGTGACGTCCTGCAAGCTGGTGGCGGTGATGGGGTTATGCTGTCACGGATGGATTCGAGCCTTTTTGCCTATGCCTTTGAAGAATGGAAAAAAATTGAAGATAAAATTCTTTCACTGGCTGAAAAAAGTGAAGCCATGCGCCGTTTTAGAAGAGTTTTTATCGGCGGAGCTTTTGAACTCATCTGTGACAAACAAGGCCGCATTCTGATTCCTCCAACATTAAGGCAGTATGCAGGAGTCAAAAAGGAAGTCGTGTTGGTCGGAGTCCTGGATCATTTTGAGATTTGGGATCGAGAAAACTGGGAAGCGGAAAACCTGAAGATGGAAGAAAATATAATGGAGGAGGGTGTTCGAAACGAGATTGCGAAGTTAGGATTATAATCTTATGCCCTATCACCATATATCGGTTATGCCCAATGAGGTTATCAATATGCTCAATTGCCAACCGGGAAAAATATATGTTGATGGAACTCTGGGAGGGGCTGGCCATGCAGTGTTGATTCTTGAGAAAATTCATCCTGGAGGAAGGCTTATCGGAATCGACCAGGATATGGACGCGATTCAAAATGCAATTCAGGTCTTGAACCAGGAAAAACAGCAAGTCGATTTGTTCCATGATAATTATATCAATTTGAAGGACATTCTTTTTCAACTCAAAATCAATGCAGTGGACGGTATTCTGTTAGACTTGGGACTTTCTCTCAATCAACTGGAAAACAGCGGGAGGGGTTTCAGTTTCATGAGGGATGAGCCGTTGGATATGCGAATGAATGTAAAATCAAAAATTACCGCTGAAGATATTGTAAACAGATATGAAGAGAAGTCGCTGGCATCTCTTTTCTGGGAAAAAGGGGATGAGCGGTATGCGCGACCGATTGCAAAAAAAATCGTTTTAAAAAGAAAGAAGGAGAGAATCAGTTCAAGTAAACAACTGGCAGATATGATATGCGAAGTGGTTCCCCCTCAGAAAAAACAGGATAAGAAACGGATTCATCCTGCAACAAAAGTGTTTATGGCATTGCGGATCGAAGTGAATCAAGAGCTTGACGTGCTGGAAGGGTTTCTGGAGACAGCGGTTGACCTGCTGAGTCCAAAAGGTCGTCTTTGCATACTCTCCTTTCACTCGCTTGAGGATCGAATTGTTAAACATACATTTCGAAGCATGGATAAGGGGTGTGTCTGCCCATCGGATTTTCCACAATGTGTGTGTGGTAAAAAGAAAAAGGTTAACGTTGTGACCCGGAAGGCACAAAAACCTTCTGAGCTGGAAAAGATGGTAAATCCCATGTCCCGTAGCACCAGGCTTCGGGCAGTTGAAAAAATATAGCGTGTCAACCATTTTCAATATGGAAATAGTCCAATGAAAAAAAGTAAAAAAAGATTCCGTTCCCCCATTCCCGTCGGAATTGGAGTACTTCTGCTGTTGATCCTGATGGGGGAGATGCTTTTTTATACTTGGTGCCGGGTTCAATGTATTCGTACCGGATACAAAATCACAGAAGAAAAAAAAAGAAACAAAGACTTGATAAATCTTCAGAAAAATTTACAGGTTGAACTGGCCGGTCTGAAATCTCCGGATCGGATTGGGAGAATTGCAAGAGAACGGCTCGGGCTGATCATTCCGGAGCCAAAACAAATTATTGTTATTCCATGAAAAAAAACGAAAAGAAAAATATTCAAACACGCATCATCGTTATTGGTGTATTTTTCTGCTTGTTATTTTCTGCTATCATTGTAAGGGCTGTTCATCTCCATGTTTTTAAAGGCTCCTGGTTATCTGAAAAGGCCGAGGGGCAGTATAAAAGATCATTAACGGATACCGGGAAGCGCGGTACAATTTTTGATGCAAAGCATCGGGAGATGGCTGTCAGTATTGATGTAACATCCATCGCCGGATTTCCGAGGAGTATTCAAAAACCCTCTAAAACAGCCAAAACCCTTGGCACCATTCTTGGAATCAATCATAAACAGCTCAGAAAAAAATTATCATCAAAAAGTCCATTTGTCTGGGTGAAGCGTTATGCCACACCTAAAGAAGTTCAATTGATAAAAGCAGCCAATCTGGAAGGGATTGGATTTCTTTCAGAGAACAGCCGTGTTTATCCCAATCGTTCTCTTGGATCGCAGGTACTGGGGTTTTCCGGGATTGATGGTCAAGGTCTTGAAGGTCTTGAGTTTTACTATAACCAATATTTGAAAGGTGCTATAGCGAATCAGACAGTGATTCAGGATGCTCTTGGACGCCGTTTCAGGGAGGAGAAGAAAATTCTTGCTGAGTATAACGGTAATAATCTCATTCTTACTATTGACAAGGCAATTCAGTATATCACCGAGTATTCTCTGGATGAAGCTGTACAGAATTTTTCCGGAAAATCCGGCATTGCAGTAGTAATGGAACCTTCTACCGGGGCCATACTGGCTCTTGCTCATTCTCCCCGATTTAATCCCAACACATATCAGGAGTCCAACCGTGGTCGGTGGAGAAACAGAGCGATAACCGACCCATTTGAACCCGGGTCAACCATGAAAATTTTTTTAGCATCCGCAGCTCTTGAAAGCGGTTATTGCACACCCAATACCATTTTCTATTGTGAAGAGGGACGCTATAAGGTGGGTCGAAATACCATTCATGACACACACCCCTATGGCTGGCTCTCACTTCAGGAAATCGTTAAAGTTTCAAGCAATATCGGCTCAGTGAAAATTGGTGAAAGAATCGGAAAAGAACAATTGTATGATATGCTGAAAAAGTTTGGATTTGGTGAGAAAACCGAAATCGACTGCCCGGGTGAAACCACCGGTTTAGTGACTCCATATTCCCGGTGGTCGAAAATCGATTTTGCAACGATTTCTTTTGGCCAGGGTCTTTCGGTTTCGGCAATCCAGTTGATCACAGCGGTTTCGGCGATTGCCAATGATGGTGTCCTGATGAAACCATACATTGTAAAGGCGATCATCGATGGAAATGGTCGTCTTGTAGAGAATTTCCAGCCCAAAAAAATACGGTCTGTGATTTCACTTGAAACCGCAAGAACTGTCAAGAAAATCATGCAGGACGTTACTGCTGAAGGCGGTACTGGAACAGGGGCTGCTCTGGATGGATATTCCGTTTGCGGGAAGACCGGCACAGCACAGAAAGTAGGCAAAACCGGCGGATATGCAGGAAGTGGTTATGTTGCTTCTTTTATCGGATTTGCACCAGCCGAAGATCCAAAATTGGCGATTCTTGTGATTGTGGATGAACCCCAGGAACAACATTATGGTGGGATAGTAGCCGCTCCATCATTCAAACGAATTGCATATGAGACGCTGAATTATCTGAATGTCCCCCCGCGTCAGGTTAAATCGGTCGTAAGTTCAGAAAAGTTAACGACTTTCCGGGATAAAGGAGCAAACGGATGAAACTGTCTGAACTCCTGAAAGCCATACATATCAATCCGGAAAATGAAATCTGCAAAACGGTTGATCCGGAAATTGTTTCCATGCATTACCGTGCCGACACTGTATTACCAGGGGGATTATTCGTGGCTATCCCCGGTTTATCAGCAGATGGGCACGACTTTATCGATCAGGCGCTGGATCGTGGCGCATCAGCCGTAATTGTCCAGAAAGCAGTTCAGAAAGAGGGGATTTTTATACAGGTAGAAGATTCCCGGAAAGCCCTGTCTGCTTTGGCGGCAAGATTCTATTCCTATCCTTCTGAAAAAATGACCATGATCGGGATCACCGGGACAAATGGAAAAACAACAACCTCTTATCTTCTTGAGAGCATGCTGAATGCTTTGGCTATTCCGTGCGGTGTCATCGGAACGATCAACTATCGATATGGAGATAAAAGCTTTGATAATCCAATGACCACACCGGAATCAATGGATCTTCACAGAATTCTTTCAGAAATGGTCGATGATGGTATCAGCCACGTGGTTATGGAAACATCTTCCCATGCAATCGATCTGAATCGGATCAGTGACATCTTATTCCGCGTAGGTATCTTTACCAATTTGAGCCAGGATCATCTGGATTACCATGGTGATATGGATTCTTATTGGGCTTGCAAAAAGCGATTTTTTACGGAAAGTCTGGATACAAGACAAAAAAAAGATCAGGCAATTGCGGTGATTAATTGTCTCGATGAGAAAGGAGAAGAACTCAGATCACTTCTTGAAGCCCAGGATACCAGGCCGAGAATAATTACAATCGGACTTACGGCAAACCATGATATTCAGATAAAGAAATCCAATATCACTCTTTCCGGAATCACAGCTTCAATCAAAACGCCTAAAGGAGATATGGAATTCAGTTCGCCCCTTGTCGGCCAATTCAATCTGGAGAATATTTTATGTGCAGTCGGATCTGGCTGCGGTCTAGGTTTGACCATTTCAGATATGAAAAAGGGAATTGAGACATTCGCAAGTGTTCCGGGAAGGCTTGAACCGGTTATCAATAGATCTGGACGGTATGTATTTGTGGATTATGCCCATACACCGGATGCACTGGAAAAAGTTTTGTCTGCGTTACGATCGTTGACAACCGGTAGATTGATTTGCATATTTGGATGCGGCGGTGATCGCGATCGATCCAAACGACCGATAATGGGTTGTATCGCCGGAAAACAATCTGACCTGTGCATCATTACATCTGATAATCCCAGAACAGAAGATAAAATGGCCATCATTCAGGATATTCTGGAAGGTATACATCCGATAAAAACCCAGGTGAAGGATGATGCCAAAACTCCTTATGATGGATATATGGTTGAACCGGATCGGAAATCTGCCATCCAAAAAGGGATTGATGCTTCCCTTCCGGGTGACACAATCCTGATTGCTGGAAAAGGACATGAAACATATCAGATTATCGGAAAGAAAAAGACACCCTTTGATGATCGCATTGAAGCGGAATATATGCTGAAGAGAGTTGAAATGTTATGATACACCCGATTCCTTTTTCAGTTCATGATCTTATTACTGCAACAGACGGAGAATGGCTATGTGGTAATCGGGATGATGTATTTTCCAGTGTTTCAATCGATTCCAGAAATATACAAAAAGGGGATTTGTTTGTTGCAATCATCGGCGGTTCTCATGATGGACATTCTTTTATTCCTGAAGTTCTAAGGCAGGGAGTTAATGGTTTGATCGTGGATAAAAACCATAAAAAAGCAGTTCTTTCCTCCGATAAGCAGAACAAAAATGTGTCATGTATCGCTGTGGAGGATACCACTAAAGCACTTGGAAATCTGGCTTTGTTTCAACGAAAACGAGCTGGTGTGACGCTTACAGCAATCACCGGATCCAGTGGCAAGACAACGACCCGGAACATGATATCACGGGTAGTTGAACAAAAATATTCGGCATTATCAACCATTGGAAATTACAATAACGAAATCGGCCTTCCGCTGACCCTTTTGAGACTTGGAAAAGGCCATGAACAGGCAGTCGTTGAGATTGGTATGAATCATGCCGGTGAAATAACAAGGCTTGCAAAAATTTGCCAGCCAGACATCGGAGTGATTACCAATATCGGGCATGCACATCTTGAAGGTGTTGGTTCCATAGAAGGTGTAATGAACGCAAAAGGAGAACTTCTGGCAGAAATTCAGCCAGGAGGTACAGCGATTTTAAATGCAGATGATCCGCGCATCTTGAAATTGTCGGAAAGAAGAAATGATCGCATTCTCTTTTATGGTTTTTCAGAAAAAGCCGATATTCGGGGAATGGTACCTCGTGTATCAGGAAACAAAACAGTGGTCTCGATTTGCCTTCCGGAATCAGAAATTGATGTAACGCTGAATACATGGGGGGACTTTAATGTTTCGAATGCACTTTGTGCTGCTGCTGTCGGATACTCCCTTGGAATAAGCAGTGAAGAAATACGGTTAGGAATTGAGGCATTCCAGCCCATTAAAGGCAGAATGAATATTGTATCAACCCAAAGCGGTGTAACGATTGTTGATGATACTTACAATGCAAATCCGGATTCAGTGAAATGCGCAATTGCCGCTTTTCGTTCTCTTCGAGGGGGAAGCAGGGGGATTTTTGTCTTCGGAGATATGTTTGAGCTGGGGGAACATTCTCAAAAACTGCATCAGGAGATTGGTGAAATTGCTGCGGAATCAGGAATCACAAGTCTATATGTAACCGGTAATCATGCTGAAACAGTTGCGAAGGGGGCAAAAGGAAAAAAAATGAACGAAAAGCAGATTTTTATCGGCGGGATAGATGACATCATTTTGCAGTTGAAAAGAAATCTGATTTCAGGTGATTGGTTGCTGGTAAAGGGTTCAAGGGCAATGAAAATGGAAAGAATCATTGAAGGACTCAAGGATACTGTCACCAAAATAAAAGGATCGGTTAAAATAGAACAATGATTTATCATTTACTATACCCACTTCATACTGAAATATCGGCCTTTAATGTATTCCGGTATATTACTTTCAGGACGATTTATGTCAGCCTGACTGCTTTTTTAATCTGCTTTCTTATGGGACCCTGGGTCATCCGAAAACTAGCAGAATTGCAGATCGGACAGTATATCCGAAAAGAGGGTCCGGCGTCCCATTTTGATAAAGCAGGAACACCGACAATGGGCGGAATTCTCATCATGTTTTCTATCTGTCTTTCCACACTTCTTTGGGCTGACTTGACCAATCATTATATATGGGTATTACTTTTTGTGGCTGTAGGTTTTACCCTGATCGGATTCACCGATGACTTTCTCATGCAGATCAAGAAACGCAACAAGGGGCTTAGTGGAAATGCAAAAATTACCTTCCAGATACTGATAGGATTGATAACCGGTTTGTTATTGTATATGGGTCCGGAGTTCAATACCAAGGTGACCATACCGTTTTTTAAAGAGATTTCCCCGGATCTCGGCATTTTCTATATTCTATTTGCCGCGTTTGTCATTGTCGGGACATCAAATGCAGTTAACTTGACAGATGGCCTGGATGGCCTTGCCGCAGGTCCGGTTTTAATCGCTTCCGTAACCTATATGGTTTTTGCATATGTGGCTGGGCATGCCAAGATTTCTACCTATCTGCAGATTACCCATGTAATCGGAGGCGGCGAGATTACCATTTTTTGTGGTGCACTGGCAGGAGCGACTCTTGGATTTCTCTGGTTTAACACATATCCTGCTCAGATTTTTATGGGGGATGTCGGCTCTTTGCCCCTTGGTGCATTGCTGGGAACTGTTGCGGTGATTACAAAACAGGAGATTTTATTGGTGATTGTTGGCGGCCTTTTTGTGATTGAAGCATTATCGGTCATTTTCCAGGTTGGTTATTTTAAAATGACAAACGGGCGCAGGATATTCAGAATGGCACCGCTTCACCATCATTTTGAATTAAAGGGATGGCCTGAACCTAAAGTTATCGTAAGGTTCTGGATCATTTCAATTGCACTTGCCTTACTATCCATGAGCACGCTCAAACTGCGTTAAAATGGAGCAGGAGTTGTTTAAAGAAAATGAATGATTTTAAGAATAAAAACATTCTGGTGATGGGGTTGGGTCGCTCCGGGTATGCTTGCGCATGCTTTCTTGCCGGGATGGGTGCAATTGTGACTGTAACCGATATGGCAGAAGAGGAAAAACTGCTGCCATTCAGCAAAAAGCTCCGGGAAAAGGGAATTAATCTGGAGATGGGCGGGCACTGTATCGAGACAGTGGAAGGCTCGGATATGATCGTGATGAGTCCTGGTGTTCCGCATACCATAGAGCCGCTCCGGATTGCTTATAAAAAAGGAATTCCGGTTATTGGTGAGATTGAGCTGGCAGCAAGGTTTATTCATGAACCGATGATTGCTATTACAGGTACAAACGGTAAGACCACGACAACAAAATTAATCAGTGCCATGATAGAAGCAAGTGGTTTTTCGGTGTTTACCGGAGGAAATATCGGTACACCTCTTATCGAGTATGTCATCGGGTCCAAGAAAGTCGATCGGGTTGTCGTGGAAGTGAGCAGCTTTCAATTGGATACAATTCAACAGTTCAGACCCAATGTCAGCGTATTATTAAATATTACAGAGGATCATCTTGATCGATATGACAGTTTTACATCATATGCGGAATCCAAGGCTAAAATTTTTCTGAACCAGAGGAAAACGGATTTTGCGATTTTAAACCGTGCTGACAAGTCCGTTTGGCGGCTGTCTGAAAGCAGCAGGGCAACAAATCTGTTTTTTGATAGTATGGGAGAGCAGGAGAATACTGCAATTATTAATTGTGAAAAGATTTATCTTCCCAGGCATCTGAGCGAAAAGCAACATGTTATCGATCTGTCCGGAACAACACTTGTCGGTAAACATAACCAGGAAAATATTGCCGCCGCATCGCTTGCAACACTTGCCGCAGGGGGGAATATAGAAGGAATAAGTTCGGCGTTAAAAAGTTTTAAAGGACTTCCTCACCGGCTTGAATATGTAACAACGATAGGACAGGTGCGATACTTTGATGATTCAAAAGCCACCAATGTTGATGCAGTTCTTCGTGCACTTGAGGTATTTGATGGTAAGATAATTCTGATCATGGGTGGATTGGATAAAGGTGGTGAGTATGGAGTATTAAAAGACCAGCTTCTCGAAAAAGTTCGTCTGATTCTGGTGATTGGTGAAGCGCGCAAGATAATTCAGAAATCATTAGGTGGTTACACAGAAATCACAGAAGCTTCATCAATGGTAGAAGCAGTTACCAAGGCTCACGAAAGGTCGATTCCGGGAGATACTGTTCTGCTTTCGCCTGCTTGTTCAAGCTTTGATATGTTTGACAGCTATGCACACCGTGGTGATGTTTTTTGCCAGGCAGTAAGGAAAATCCAGGAGAAGTATTTGTGAAAATTCCAGGCATAACATCAGATTCGATTCAATATGATATCAAGCTGCTTTTCCCTGTACTGATTCTGGTGGGAATCGGGATTGTGATGGTTTACAGCGCAAGCTCTGCCATGGCATTGAAAAAGTTCGGTGCGGATAGTTATTTCCTGAAAAAACAGTCCTTGTTTGCACTTGCGGGGATTATCGCACTCGTCGCTTTCCGTCATATACCCTATAAAATGTTTCGGCCGCTTACGTATGTAATTTTATTGTTTGCCTTGGCATTATTGATCTCAGTCAAGATACCCGGTATCGGATATTCTGCCGGAGGTGCTGAACGGTGGATTCGATTTTCCGGAATTTCTTTCCAGCCTTCCGAGTTTGCCAGGTTTGCCATGATCATTTATCTGGCTTACTCCATGAGCAAGAAACAGGAAAAAATAGAAGTATTGTCGATTGGGGTTATCCCACATGTTGCTGTCCTGATTTTGTTCACCGGATTGATTATGATTCAGCCGGATTTCGGTTCTGTTATGATCCTTTGTGCTGTGACCTGGATTATGCTGTTTGCTGGAGGCGTAAGAATCAAACATCTGCTTTCCGGACTGATTGTTATACTTCCACCAGCCATTTATTTGTTGCAGATAGCAGACTACAGGATCAAAAGACTTTTAAGTTTTTTGGATCCTTGGAAGCACTCATCTGATTCAGGTTATCAGGTAGTACATTCTCTGATGGCGTTTGGATCAGGTGGAATTTTTGGGTCCGGCATCGGTCAAGGCTACCAGAAGCTTTTTTATCTTCCGGAGCCGCATACAGATTTTATTTTCGCCGTAATTGGTGAAGAGTTAGGACTTTTAGGAGTACTTGCCGTTCTGGGGCTTTACTCTGTTATCATGTGGCGGGGGATAAGTATTTCAAAGAACAGCAAAGATCTATTCGGGGCATTTATTGCCATTGGTCTGACAGCCGCTTTGGGGCTTCAGGTCTGTATTAATATGGGTGTTGCAATGGGTTTATTGCCGACCAAAGGATTGGCTCTTCCCTTTTTAAGTTATGGAGGAACGTCGTTACTGGTGAATATGGCATGTATCGGCATTTTAATGAATATAGGAGCATCTCAGACCAGATGAATTACGGATTTTTCTTTTGTGATGCTAAAAAAGATAACTTTTTCGTTCAGCATGTGGATGGAAAAAATACAGGCCTGGAGAAAAAAAGGAAAAAATTTATTTTGCGATTCCTGCGATCAATATTTGGATTAAAAGAAGAATTATTTCCGCCATCGGTTCTTATCACAGGAGGAGGAACCGGCGGACATCTTTTCCCCGGTATTGCCATTGCAGAATCCTTAATTGAAAAAGATAAAAACACCAGAATACTTTTTGTGAATACCGGGAATGCCTTTGAAAAAGCTATTTTGTCCGAAAAAAGATTTTCTCTGGAGGCCATTGATGTGGAAGGAATCAAAGGCCGAGGAGTTATGGCAAAACTGAAATCTTTATTCAAGATCCCGAAAGCATTCATGGCATCAATTGCGATATTGAAAAAGTTTCAGCCTGGTATCGTCATTGGAATGGGGAGCTACTCTTCCGGCCCGGTCGTACTTGCAGCATGGGTAATGGGGATTAGAATTGTGCTTCATGAGCAGAATTTTTGGCCTGGAATCACAAATCGCTTGTTATCCCGTATTGCCGATCGGATATATGTTTCTTTTCCTGGTACAAAGATGATTTCAAACCCTGAAAAGCTGCGCATCTTTGGAAATCCTGTACGCAAGGAAATTTTAGAGTCAGCAGGGTCCTTGGGTGAACATGAAAATCAATTGAATCAGACCAGTGGAAAAAAAATGACAATTGTCGTTCTGGGTGGAAGTCAGGGAGCTCATAGCATCAACATGGCTGTTATGGAGGCTTTGCCATATCTGACCTCGGGGAGCAATTATCGTTTTATCCATCAGACCGGAGTTGCAGATGAAGCGACTGTTACAGAAGCATATAAGAGATGGGAGATTCCGGGAGTTGTGAAGTCGTTTTTTAATGATATGGCAACGTTGTACAGCCAGGCTGATTTGCTGATTTGCAGAGCAGGGGCCACAACGGTTGCCGAGGTTACATCAATTGGAAAGAGTGTGATTTTTATTCCATATCCATTTGCGGCTGACAACCATCAAGTGTTAAACGCAAAGGCGCTCGTAGATGGGGGTGCAGCAGAAATGATTACGGAAGATGCTCTTTCGGGGAAAAAGCTTGCGGAAAGAATCAAAGCCCTGGCAGATGATCCAGAGCGCATGGATGAAATGAAAAGAAATTCAAAAAAGTTTGGCCATCCTGATGCGGCTGAAGAAATCATAAAGGATATTTATAATCTGATAAAAGGTGTGTAACAGAAACCTCACCTTTTGAATGGTAGGCAAATGTATCGAAAAAAGTATCATATTTATTTTGTTGGAATCGGTGGGATCGGTATGAGTGGAATCGCCGAACTTCTTCTGAATCTTGGATATCAGGTTTCTGGTTCTGATATTCAGTCTTCTGGAATAACAAAACGTCTTGAAAGTCTCGGTGGAAAAATTTACGAAGGACATTTTGCCCATCAGATTGAAGGTGCCGATGTAGTAGTGACTTCTTCAGCAATTCAAAAAGAAAACCCTGAAGTGGAAGCGGCTTACCGGGCATCCATACCTGTTATTCCAAGAGCGGAAATGCTGGCTGAACTGATGCGTTTAAAATATAGTATTGCAATTGCCGGTGCACACGGGAAAACATCAACAACTTCGATCATTGCTTCTATTCTCGGAGAAGGTAACCTTGATCCAACAGTGGTAATTGGGGGGAAGCTGAACAGTGTCGGGACAAATGCAGTTTTAGGAAAGGGAGAATACATTGTTGCGGAAGCAGATGAAAGTGATGGATCGTTTTTAAAATTTTCTCCGACAATAGCTGTTGTGACCAATATTGATCAGGAGCATCTCGATTTTTATAAAGACCTGGATGAGATTAAACAGGTATTTCTCAGCTTTATTGATCGAATACCATTTTATGGTCTTGCTGTTTTATGCCTGGACAATGAAGCGATTCAGGATGTTATTCCAAATATAAAAAAACGATACACAACTTATGGGTTGAATAAACAGGCTGATTATCAAGCACGTCATATTATTTTTAAAGGGCCGACCAGTCGTTTTTTTGTGTATCATCAGAATGAAAAATTGGGAGATATTTCTCTGAATCTTCCGGGTATCCATAATGTAAATAATTCCCTTGCAGGCATCGCAGTAGGACTTGAGCTTGGTATACCGTTTCAGGTCATTAAAAAGGCATTGGAAACGCATCAGGGAGTCCAACGGCGACTTCAATTAAAGGGCATCGAACAAGGAATCCAGGTTATGGATGATTATGGGCATCATCCAACTGAAATTAAAACAACACTCGCAGCGGTTCGGGAAAGCTGGACAGATAAAAGACTGGTGGTTGTTTTTCAGCCACATCGCTACTCCAGGACAAAAGCTCTTTTTTCGGAATTCACCCGCTCATTTTACCAGTCCGATATACTGGTTGTAATGCCGATTTATTCTGCAGGTGAAAAAGAAATTGGTGGAGTAGATTCCCGCTCCGTCTGTGATGGTATCCGGTCACATGGACATAAAAGCGTCATCTGTGTAGACACCCATGAGGAAGCGGTTTCTTCAGTAAAAGAAGTTTTGAAAAAAGGCGATATTCTTCTGACGTTAGGTGCAGGAGATGTATGGAAGGTTGGAGAAAAAGTATTAGCGGATATTTCCTGATCAGGATGAAGGACAATGTCAATTTCAAAAGATTTTAAAAAATGGCTTGAAAATCAATTTGGGGAAAGAGTTCGATTTGATGAACCAATGTCAAAGCATACATCTTTTCGAATCGGCGGACCTGCGGATGCACTTGTGTTTCCAGAAACCAGACAAGAGTTGGTTTTTCTGATCAAAAAGGCGACAGAAGCTGATGTTTCCTGGGTGGTTGTTGGCGGAGGAACAAATCTGCTTATCAAAGATCACGGCATTCGGGGAGTCGTTATTACAACAAAAAATCAAAAGCCGGTTATTGAAATAGAGACAACCAATGAAGAAGTCACACATATTCGGGCTACCGCAGGAACAAAGTTAAGCGCTTTATGCCGGTTCGCCTTTGACAATTGCCTGGAAGGGATGAGTTTTGCTTTGGGTATTCCGGGAACGCTTGGAGGGGCCATTATCATGAATGCCGGTACTGCCGGAGGTGCAATGCAGGATGTTCTTTTTGCGGTTGAATATGTGGACAGAAACGGTTCTTTTTCAAAAGCACAGAAGGAAAAGTTTATATATTCATATCGAAGTTTTGCAATAAAAGGGGGAAGTGATTTTCGATCCGTAAATGCTCCAATAATTGTTGAAGCCATAATTCAACTACGCCCAGGCAATCCAGAAATAATTAAGAAAGAAGCAAAGCTTATTTTAGACAGGAGAGCAGAAACACAGCCAAAAGGACTTGGTAGTGCAGGGTGTTTTTTTAAAAATCCTTCACCGCAGGAATCAGCCGGAAAACTGATTGATCTTGCTGGATTAAAAGGATACCGGATCGGTGGTGCAGTTGTTTCCGAAAAACATGCAAACTATATCGTCAATTCAGGGAATGCAACGGCAGAAGATGTATTGACTCTGTCCCAGGTGATTCAAGAAAAGGTTTTTCAGATGTTTCAGATTAACCTTGAACCGGAGGTTAGAATTGTCGAGTAATCATCAGATTCGAAAAAACAGATTCAAGAAAAAAAAGAAAAAAGCCTCATTCGGAAGCAGGGTTCATATTATGTCCCGATTGGCTTTTTGCCTTAAAATAATATTTGGTGCCGGTGTATTATCCCTGATGAGTCTTAGTCTGATTTTTATTCATGATTTTATAACGCAATGTGATTATTTCAGAGCAAACAATATCGTGATATCCGGGGCCAAGAGGATTTCGGAAGAGGAAATTCTTAAATATGCTGGCATACAAAAAGATGAAAACATACTGGCGCTCAATTTGCCGTTAGCTCGAAAACAGCTTCTATCCCATCCCTGGATTGCAGATGCAGATATAAGTCGTGAATTACCCAAGGGAATTTCAATTCACATCAAGGAACATAAGGCCCTTGCAGTTTTGAGTATGGGGAGAAAATTTCTCATCAATTTCAGTGGGGAGATATTCAAGGAAAACGAATTGTCGGACCCAGAAAATCTACCTGTTGTAAGTGGGTTGGATTATTCAGATTTGGGACCTATCAATGAACAGAAGAATTCCCCTCTGGCAGCGGTAGTTGAATGGCTTCTCATCAGTTCCAGAATGAATCGTATTGTGCCGGAAATTGATGTGAAAGAGATAAAAGTAGACAGGGAGATTGGCTTGACACTTCTACTATCGGATGGCGACAGGTCGATTTGTCTTGGATATAATGATTATCATCAGAAAATCAACAGGCTGAGAAGGATTGTCAATTTTCTGAAAGACAGATCTCAATTAAATGAAATTCAATCGATCAACCTGATGAACCCGGATCGTATTATTCTCAGGCCTGTAGGATGAAGCTATCAACTGCCATTATAGAAAAGGAGGTATTAACGTGCAGGGACCGGAATTAATTGTTGGCCTTGATATAGGCACAACAAAAATTTGTGCAGTTGTGGGTGAGGTCTCAGGAGATGGAATTAATATCATTGGAATCGGAACGCATCCCTCAGTTGGTCTCCGAAAAGGAGTTGTTGTTAACATTGAAGCCACTGTGGAATCGATTCAAAAAGCGGTCGAGGAAGCAGAATTAATGGCTGGTTGTGAAATCTCATCGGTTTATGCTGGTATTGCCGGTGGGCATATTACCGGATTCAACAGCCATGGCATCATCGCAGTGAAGGGGAATGAAATTACTCAAAGCGATGTAGATAGGGTGATTGAGGCTGCCAGAGCTGTTGCCATTCCTATGGATCGGGAAGTGATTCATGTACTT
>PNOB01000033.1 GCA_013824585.1 Desulfobacterium sp.
CTGGATTTCAAGGCTGATATTAAAAAGGACTTGCCGTTCGCCAAAATAGTGATTCAACCCTTTGGTTATCAGTATATTGCGCGGTTGCTTCCCGTTAGGATTCATGGTTGCCTTTTAAAAATTACGGTTTGAACTGTATTTCTCAAGACGATCCATCGGGATGTCATTTTCCAATAGAGCATTATCGCTCCTCCAGGCAAAAACAGAACCACTGAAATCAGAACAAGGGAGAACACCAATTGGGCCTGTTCCGGATGCGCTGACATAAGTTCCAGCAGGATCGTGCCAATTCCGGTCCCGAAAACAGGTCCGATAAAAGTTCCCAGACCGCCGATAAAGCAGTTAATGAGAGGGGTAAAGGAAGACAGCGGCCCCAGTACGCCGTCCACCGAGACCATGTTCTGGAATAGCGCATAAACCGACCCGGCCACGCCGGCAAATCCAGCGGATACTCCCAGAATGATCGCTTTGGACAAAGGAACGTTAAAACCAAGATAAGTCACGCGATCCGGGTTATCCCGAATGCCCACCATGATGCTGCCAAAGGGCGTTCGTGTAAAAAACCACATCACCCAGGTGCTAAGCCCCATAACGCTGATTGCAAAATAGTAAAAATTGCGCTCCAGGGACATGTCCACAACGCCGACCGCAGGGATGACTAAAGAGGGAATTGAAAATCCGGATATCCCATCATTGCCTCCGGTGATATGGGAGAATTTCATTACCGTTGCATACATGATCTGACTGAAGGCCATGGTCAACATGGCAAACGTATGTCCGCTAACCCTTACCAGTAGAGGGCTGAGTACCAAGGCCACCAGGACGGCTGATGCGGCGCCGATAAAAATCGCGGATAAAAGCGAGCATCCATCCAGCCGTGTTAAAACCAATGCGGTTCCATAGGCTCCGGCTGCAAAAAACATCGCATGCCCGAAACTCAGCAAACCGGTAAAACTGAGCAGGAGATTGAGGCTGAGGGAAAACAGGGCGAAAATGGATGCCCCCAACAAAAGATTCAGTTCAAAAACCCCGAATATTACAGGGGCCGTATATAACCCTGCCAAAATTACAGCCCATAGAAGCCATTTTCTGAAAGATCTTTTCATTCCTTCTCTCCGAATAGCCCCGAAGGCCGGATTGTCAAAACAAGGGCCATGAATCCAAACAGGATAATGGTTGAATAACCTGGAAAAAATTGAATGCCGAAAGCCGTCAACTCACCAAGCAACATGGAAATGACAAAAGCACCGAACAGGCTTCCAAACCCACCCAAGGCAACGACGATAAACGAGTCCAGCATCATCTGGTTGGCGAGGCCGGGAAATACGGTCAGCATCGGTGCTGCGGCCACGCCCGCAACCCCGGCCAGCCATGTTCCCAATCCAAAGACCAGGGTGAAAACAAGCGGTACATTAATGCCGAGCGCCCCGGCCATGTCGGCATCCTGGACCGCGGCCCGCACGACATTGCCCAGCCGGGTTTTAAAAAGAATCATACCCAACAGCAACAAAATAGAGCAGGACAGGCCAATTATAAAAATCCGATAGACCGGATAGGTCATTCCGAAAAAATGAATAAGCCCTCTCAGCAGTTCCGGTACATTGACGATTTCCGGATCCGTGCCCCACAGGTTTTTTACGGCTTCTTCAATGCAAACCATGATGCCTACCGTAAGCATCAGTTCAAACAGGACAACTGCCTTTCCCAGTTTAAACTTGCGAATCCGGCGCAGCATCAATCGCTCCATCAAAATGCCGAGACCAGCAATGGCGATCGGCGCCAACAAAAGCGCAAGCCAGAAACTGCCGCTCCATTGCATGATCTGAAAAGCGACATATGCGGCCAGCATAAAAAAGGAGGCATGAGCGATATTTAAAATCCCCATCATCCCGAAGATCAGGGTAAAACCGGAAGCGACCAGGAACAGCAGCATTCCATAGGCCAGACCATGTATTCCCTGGGTAATCAGCATGACCGCTATCGCATCCATACTCTACTCCTGCTTTTCAAAGGAGGCTTTTTCAAGCTCCCCTTGCGCTTTATAACACTATTTAAGTCCCTCCGGACACGGCGATATGACGATGTCGGATGGGATTCGGATGCCGTGATCCTGATAACCGAGACCGTCTCCGGTCTTTGACCATTTTGAGGGGGAAACCAGGGGCGAGACGAACATATCCATAACTGCCTGGTGATCGCATTTGCGCATGGTCAATTTGCCTGTGAAGGATTCGTAGGTATCGCCTTCCCAGGTGGTGATTATTTTTTCCGTGTTCATGGTACCTGCTCTCTGGATGACATCAAAAAGCCAGTAGAAATGCCCGATCACTCCACCGACGACGCCGCTGGGCCAGGAGATTTGGACTTTTTCATTATCCTTGTAACGATCATGAAAAATCTTATTGAAACGGCTGTTCAGTTCCGTTTCCACGTTACAGAGATGAAAATTAACAACCGTGTTGCCTAAGCCGGCTTTTTTGTTTTTCAGGTTCTGACTCATTCTGGGGTCATCAAAAAACTGTCCGCTGACCGGAATACTCATTCCCATCTGGTCGATGGCCAACATGAGGTTCCAACTATCCGGAGGCCAGTCCGATGAGATGATCATCTCGGCGCCGGAAGCTTTAATTTTGCTCAGATAAGGGGCGAAATCTTTCAACCATAAAGGATGGTAGACCTCGCCTACGATTTCCGCATCCGGCACAAATTCTTCCAAGGCCTTTTTGATGGATGCGCCGAAATCTTGACCATAGCTATAGTCCTGGCAAAGGATATAAAATTTACGGATGGATGTCTTGGAAAAATAGTAGGCCAGGGCTTTGGCATTGATGTCTGTGTTGGAACAGGTGCGGAAGGTATAGCGATTGAAATTCTGGGCATTCATCAGGTGAACGGAATAGGCGGAGTAGTTCATAAATATCTTTTGGTATTTTTCAGCCATCTGATTGCCGATGATGGCGATATGACTACCGGCTGTTCCGACAAAAAGATCCACCTTGTCTTTTAAAATCAGCCGCTGGAGCGCACGCTTGGCCACGACCGGCTGAGTGGCTGTATCGGCTTTGATCACCTGAATCTTCTTCATTTTGCCGTCGACCATGATCCCGCCCTGGGAATTGATATCGTGTACGACCCATCCCAGCAGCCAGTTGGAGATTTCGCCGGCGGCCGCGCTTTGACCGGAAAATGGTTCAAGCAACCCGACCTTGATTGTATCTCCGCCGGGAATTTCCTGCTTGTTGGGGTCATAGGTGGAAAAATCGGCTTTAAGTGGTGTAAAGGCAATGGCCGGCTCGGTATCCAGGCCGCTGATGATATAGAGGCAAAGCAGACATAAATACATTATGGATGGAAACAGCGCTCTGATCGATTTCATTCCAATCTCCTTTCCGACTTAAAGTAGTTGCTATACTCCTCCAACACAAATTTACGGTAAATGTGATAGAAGAAAAGACACATGATCTCCCTGGCCTGATCGCCTTTTTCGCGCAGGGACTCCTCGGAGATGTTTCCCTGGCCAAGGAGCCGCATGAAGCGTTTAACATCCTTTTGCACCAGTTTGCGGAACAAATCGGCCGCAGGCCTTAACGCCTCAGGATCGAATCCATTCTGGGGCCCTAGTCCGATACGTTCGAGATCGACCAGCAATTTACCGATAGCCACATCATCATAGGAATAGACCGGATCACCAGCCCGCTTGTCGGCTGTAATAATCCCCCAGTTTTCCATCTTGGCCAGCCATTTTTTACCCAACCCGGTGACTTTCTGAAAATTATCGGCGCCGATAACGGCATCGCTCATAAGCCGATCAACGGGACGGAAGTATTCGCTTAAAAATTGAAAGGCATATTTTTCCGATCGCGACTGGGTTTTTTGTTTCTTAATCAGGTCTTTGATTACCGGAAGGGGCAAAAAATAATCATCCCGGAGTTTTTTGATGATGCGAATCCGTTCCAGGTAGCTCTCGCTGTAGTTGGCGACATTCTCTTTTGTTTTTCTCGGTTTGCGAAGGAGGCCGACATGGATGTAGTGATGGATGGTTTCTTTTGAAACGCCGGTTCGCTGTGAAAGTTCGCTGATCTTCATTCCGATCCCACTATGTTTGGAGATATCTGAATGCATGGACAACGGTACAATTCAACTCTGTCTGAACGATTATCTTGTATAATTGAATTTGTCAACATGATTTAATTTCTGTTTTGTGTATTTCATACAACTATTATATTATAATATAATCAATATATTATAATAGTATTTAGCTTCATTGTTATCATAATCATTTAATTAACTAAATGTTTTTTGTGTTGTTGACTATTCAAGGAGCGGGATAAACTGAATATCATTTCCCGTATCTCATGCATGAGAAAATTTTTGTTTTTTTTAAGGAGGAGTTGTGTTCAAAGAGGCAGTGATTTTCACTGCCTCTTATTACATATGAAGTGGGTTTCCGCTGAAAAAGCTTGAATCAGGAAGTTACATCAATTCTTTTGGTATCCTTCCCATTTCTCATCAATGGACTGCTGAATTTCCTGAATCCGCTCTTTTGACAATGCCCTGAACCGGGATTGGGTTTTAAAATAATCCGAAACCGGTTTTCTTTTTTTGTTATCCAGCTTCTGGGATGGACCGGTCAGTTGGAATTTTCCCTTTTCGATTTCATAGATGTCATACAATCCGGTTTCCACAGCAAGTTTTCCGATTTTTACCGTATACCTTGGATCAAAACCCCAGCCTGCCGGACACGGGCAATGAACATGGAGATATTTAGGGCCGGATATGGTTTTGGCTTTTTTGATTTTATCGTAAAGATCCAGGGGATAGGCTGCCGATGCAGTTGCAACATAATCAATTCCGTGTGCCGCGATGATTGCCGGGACTTCCTTTTTTTTCTGGAGTTTGCCCCGGATCGGAGTGGTTGTTGTGATGACCCCCTGAGGAGTTGTTCCGGATCGCTGAACCCCGGTATTCATATAGGCCTCATTGTCATAGCAGATAAAAATGAAATTCTCACCCCGTTCACAGGCTCCGGAAAGAGCTTGAATTCCGATATCGCTGGTGCCTCCGTCCCCGGCCCATGCAGCCACGGTTGTTTTTTCCCTTCCTTGAGCGCGAAGCGCGCCGAGAACGCCGGTTGCAGCCGCCGCTGTTGATGCAAAGGTTACGTTCAGACAGGGGAGTTGAGTCGATGCAATCGGGTACAGCCCCTGGAGTACGGTCAAACAGCTTGGTGGTACAACGAGAATAGTATCTCTTCCCAGGGCTTTCAGTCCGATCCGGTAAATAATGCTCAGGCCGCAACCGGCACAAGCCCTGTTGCCCGGATGGACCAGCTCTTCTTCAGGAAGCGTGAGTATGGTTGTTTTTTCTGACATTGTATATTTTCCTAAGATAATAATTTTGATTAACTATAGTTTCAATCCGATCCACTGGGGATCATCACCGATTTTCCGGAAATCCGTACATGAGGTTCGGAAAGCATTGATCAAATCCAACGTCTTGATCTCTCTGCCGCCAAGACCCAGTATGTAGTTGTGAACAAATGGTCTGTTGTCATTCCGGTAGAGAGCGGATTTGATGTCCGCATACAGAGCTCCCTGGTTTCCATAGCTCAGGGCTTTTTCAAACACAATCAACCCCTTTGCATTGGCAAACTCGGAAGCAATGGTTTTGTCCGGAAATGGTCTGTAAAGACGGATTCCGGCAACACCGGTTTTGAGTCCTTCTCTGCGGAGGGTATCCACCACATCCCGCAATTGATAAGAGAGGGAGCCCAGACATACCGCAATAAAGTCCGCATCATCACATTGATATTTTTCAATCAGAGGGTTGCCGCCACGGCCGATCGCCTGCTGATATTTTTGATCAACCTCTTCCACAACAGAGATTGTCCTCCTCATATCGGAGTGAAGATTGTGCCGGATTTCCATATATCCGGGTGCCATATTGCCTCTGACATCCAGCCTTATGTCAGGCAGGGTAACGGTGTTGAGATTGGCCGGATTTTTCGGATCCAGAAAATAGGATGGTGTAAATTTGGGAAGAAATGCGTCAACCGCATTCTGCTCCGGTATCTCAAAGGGCATATAGGTATGGGAGAGAAGGTATCCGTCATAGCAGACCATGACCGGTATTCTTACAGTTTCAGCAATATGGAAGGCCTGGATGACCGTATCGATGATCTGCTGGTGGTCACATGCATAAAGTTGAATCCATCCAGTATCCCGCTGGGATATGGAATCCTGGTGATCATTCCACACGGTCCAGGGCGCGCCAATCCCCCGATTGACCACACACATGACAATGGGAAGCCTGGCGCCTGCTGCCCAGTGGATCTGCTCACTCATATAGAGAAGTCCGTTGGCGCTGGTGGCTGTAAATGTCCTTGATCCGGCACTGGATGCTGCGATGCAGACAGCAAGTGCGCTGTGCTCGCTCTCAACCGGTATATATTCTGCCTTCATTTTTCCGGAATCAACCAGTTCGGATAATTTTTCCGTAAGCGGGGTTTGCGGCGTGATGGGGTAGGCGGCAATGACTTCGGTTCTGGCAAGTTTAACCCCGGTGGCTGCCGCGACATTGCCGGATTCAATAATATGCATGGGATTACTTCTCCTTTTTCACAAATTCAGCTTCTTCCACCATGGTGATTGCATCCGCAGGGCATTCTTCAGCGCATATCTCACAGCCTTTACAGTATTCATAGTCAATCGTTGGCGGTATGGTTCTGGTGATCACGTTGTCCGGACAATAGAGCCAGCAGGTAAAACAAGCCATTTTATTGGATTTTACCGGAATGCATTTGGCAAGATCAATGATCGGCCTCACAACTCTCCATGAACCTGTACGCCCGCCATCACCGGGGCCGGGTTCGCTGTGTGATGTAAAGCGTCCGTATTTATCGTTTTTCATTTATCTGCCTCCCATATCGGTTTTGCTGAATGTAAGTCTGGCTGCTTCAGCATTTTCCGAAGGTTTTTTGTCACGGAACTCTTCTTTGATTTTTCTGAGCAATATATCCAGTTCAATCAGTCCGCTTGCTCTGGCAAAGGCTCCAATAATACCGGAGTTCACAATACCTTGTTTGAGTCCGGCTTCGACAGCAATGGAAGTGACATCTGCTGTGGCGATTTTTATCCCGTTAACTGCATGATCTGCGGGTGTTCTGGGAGAATTCACAATGATCATGCCATCGGATTTCAGGCCGTTTGTTACACCGGGTTCTTCAAGAAGAAGATGGTCCAGCACAACGATCATATCCGGTTCCGTGATCGGGGAAAGATCATAAATCTTGTTTCTGGAAATTTTTAAAGAGGTGAGAACCGGTGCTCCTCTTCTTTCCGTACCAAATGTGGGAGTCATAACAACACCGTTGTATCCGCATTCGAATGCGGCGTTTGCCACAATTTTCGCAGCGGTGATTGCCCCCTGTCCTCCCCGCCCATGCCACCTGATTTTGACTACATCATCACTCATGATTCACTCCTTGAAATGAGAATCCATACAAAAACAAATTATTGAACATTCAGGAAAACAGATAATTTGTCAACCCTTTCCTGAAATGATCATCAATAAGATTTTTTGATAATATATTCATTTTTCATCTGCATGTCCACATGGAATCGGATGGGCTGGATGATGGGCTGCCGGGTTTGTTTGCCATGCAAGACACGGGATTTGTTTTTTAAGGGTATGGTAATAAAAGAAAAAGTCCTGTTTGTCCTCTGTTTCAGGATGAATGTCCTGTAAGACAATACAGATTCAAGGAATATCCTGAATGTTAAAATAGGGCCATTTTTTATAACCATTTGAATTGATGATTATAAATTTTTTTTTTTAACCAAAAATACGACTTGGCCTGATTTTTGATGATTCAAATGCTCACTAGTAATCACATGTACAGCGAAATGTTGTTGGGTGATGGGAATCCGTAATTTTTGATTATCCGTAGATGCTGCATTGGCCATAAGCGTTGTTTCTTGCTGTCCGGTTGCTTTTTAATCTTAATTGTTCATTTTTTGAATCCAACAAACGAAACCGATCGTTTCATAAAGCGTAGGTAGTGACTTCAGAACCGGCCATGATTCCGTCTTTTAAAGGGTTCATGTCCTGCAGTCTGATGAATTTTTTTCATATTACCTGTTTTTTTCTTCACGATTGAAGAAGGTATGTCAAATTAAAAAAAAAGGAGATCATTATGCGTCGAAGCAAATTTTCAGGAATCAAAGAGAATACAACGGTAAAAACAGCCCGGATGTATTTCGTTGCAGGAAGAACTTTTTCTTCCGTATTCATTTTTTTATCCATGGTCTCATTTCTGGTCTTATTTACCGGATGCGGGGGAAGTGACAGCGGCAGCAGTGGAACACCGGTTGAGACCAACAGCAGGGAGGTAAGCGCGCTGAGTCTTCCGGATCGTGTCTCCCTGACAGATGAAGATAGCGCAACAACCAGCGCTGGTTTAAGGGGAGCATTCGCATACAATGATGCCGGAACCGATTATTCGAATCTGCCAAAGCAGACCTGGGTTGAAGATGGAACAGATGCACTGACCATGGTTAACGATATCCTCAGCATCATGGATCAGACAAATTACCCGGATTATGTGAATTACGGACCCTACAAAGCCCTGGTAAAACCAATTGAGGAAACCGGCCAGAGTCAGGGAGGCGCCACATCCACATCCACAGAAACCGTTGAGTATCAGGAGATGACCCTGGAGGTTACACGGGCCAGTGAAACTGCACCCATGTATGTGAATATCTGGCTGCAAGAACCAAAAGGGCCTGGAGATATGCCCATGCTGATCCGGGGTCGATTCATCGTAACCCGTGAGGCAGGTGATGGATATCCCTATGGTGAACTGGAGGCTCATTTCAAGGGGAACAAGCTTGAAGCAGATGGTTCAGTCGGTTCTGAAACATTCCAGATGGCCATCAGCATTGGTGTGGATGCCGATGGCAAGGTTGCCATCGAGTATGTTGAAGATATGGCGGAAGGGGAGATGTTTGAAGAAAGACGTCGGGCGAGGGTTCTCGCCAGTTCAGATCTTTCTGAAGGAAACGCTTATATCTATAATTATCGCAAGGAAAATTTCGGAAAAGGACTGAACGAACAGGAAGAAACTTCCCTGGTGGCCTTTGATGAAAACTATTTTAAAATACAAGTAGTTGGCGGAGATACATTGGTCTATGACAAAAATGAGCTTTCCCACCGGATTTTCAGATACAAGCTTTTCCGGGAAGATACAGGCGCTGCGGTGACAAGATCCTCAGGATTTCCGATTCAGCTTGCAGATGGAGGCCATGCCTACGTGGGGTATCATGGACTGTGGGCACCTTACGGGGTTGAGATCAACGATGGTGATACGGTCACCCGTGCGGATACGGGTGCCACGTATACGGTGGTGAAAAAAAGAGGGATCTTGAAAAAACATACGGCTGCGACCATCACCCTTGCAGAGCTTGAGGATGTGGAAATATCCTATTGGAATAATGGCACAGATGCAATCATCGTTTGGGATGGAAGCACATTCAACATCATCGGCACACGAAATCATGAAACCGGTCAGATCGAATATGCCGCAGGGGCTGCGGTTACGTTTGAGGAATGGGGCGGAGGATGGTGTGAGTCCATGAGGGCATTTCTGCCTCTGGGGCGCTTGTACAAGGATGGTGAAGGGAACGCCGCGACTCCAACCGGCGCCAGCGTGATTAAATACCATAAGGAACAGACCATCAATCCGGGCGATGTTTCAGACCTGACATTATATTTTGGTAATTTTGCACTGGATCTTCCAATTACAAACGCTGTGCTTGCTGGCGCTCAGGACGCGCAGATGGCATTCTGGCAGCAGCAGGATCGGGAAATTCAGACCTATTTTTTTGATGCTTCGGAGCTTGTCCTGAAAGAAGCCAGTGCCTCGGGAGAGGAAGTCCTCTTTTCGGAAGGGCTTACGATTCCGGAAAATTCAAACTACAGCTGGGGATACCATATAATGCCTCTGGTAACCAATTCTTCCTTTACCGCAGAAACATGGTGGCAGGCACATGATGAGGACACATTCTATTCCTGGCAGACCGGAAACAATCAGTGGCAGCATTTTACCACCTTAAAAGATGCGAACGGCAATTATGTGGTCTTTGATCCTCCCCTTGTTATGACGTACACCCACTCCAATGCCAATGATGTCAACTGGTCGAGCGGAGAAGCGGATGTGCCGAGCAGCGGGAAAAAGTTCAATATTGAATACAATGGATTTGAACTCCATATTCCCTGGGCGTTTAACGAGAATGTCGGCGATTGGACCCCCATGTTCAATATTGCAGACGGCACAGTCGTAACTTCAGCAGGTACCGATTATGTCATCAAGGCTGCTGAGGAAGCCCTGATCATGGAGAGCCTTGACAACCCGCCTGCGGCAGCTAATGCACTTGCGATCACGGAAATTGATCCCCCCACTATTGCATATGACTCAACAGTAACCGACTTGATCGGAGATCCTTCAACGGTTGCTGATGCAGAAATACCTACAGGCACCGGGAGTGTCCAGCTTCTGGTTATCGGCGGTACCACCGTTCAGTAATCAGGTTTTTGCAGCTATGGGAAAACAGGATACATTCCTGTTTTCCCATACAACACGTCTTTTTTCAGACCTTGCTGAAAACCTTTGATCTGGAATCACATCAGGAGATCTTCGTATTGTGAAACAAATAATTGCCATGAAAAAGACAAGGCCTGTTTTTCTGCAATGGGTAATATTTTTTTTGATTGCTGTGCTGTTCCGGATGGATCTCCAGACTGTTCAGGCAGCAGATATTTATGAGGATTCCTTCGGGTATTCAAAAAACATACGCCTGGATACCCGGTCTGGTTATCGGAAAGGAAATCTGAACTGGAGTATTGCCGCACCGGATTATTCACCGAATATTTTATCAGAGCTTCAGTATGATAATCTGACGATCTATGAAGCAGGTGTTGATGCAAAGGCTGTGGTGAATAAACTTTACTCAAAGGTTTCCATCAGTTTTGGAAAAATTGCCGAAGGAAAGGGGACAGATTCGGATTATCAGGAAAGTGACAGAAATTCGGTGTACTCCCAGTCTGAATCAAGCCTTTCGGATGAAATCCAGGATATGAGCATCGGGTTCGGTTACCAGCTTGATTTTTTTAAAAACCGATTTCTTGTTGCCCCACATTTCGGGCTATCCTATCATACACAGAAGGTCAGACAGACAGATGGGATTCAGACCATTTCATCATCAGGCGATCTTATTTCACCCTCCCGAGAAAGGATCTCCGGACTGAACAGCACTTATGAAGCGAATTGGCGGACCCTGTTTGTCGGGTTTGATCTGGACTGCGAAATCATTTATCAGATACATATGATATCTTCCATTGAATATCATACAGCTTCCTTTGAAGCTTATGCTGATTGGAACCTGAGAGATGATTTTGCCCATCCAGTAAGCTTTATGCATGAGGCAGAAGGCCAGGGCAGAATTATTAATGTCGGTATCAACCGCATGTTCGCTGAACGCTGGTTGATCGGGTTGATGTGTGGATGGCAGGAATGGAAAACAGACCCGGGAACAGACACCCTATTCTGGTCAGGCGGTGGTGCAACCCGGTCAACATTAAATGAAGTCAACTGGGAGTCCAGGTCTGTCAATCTTTCCATTGGGTATAATTTCTAGAGTCTGTTAAAGTATGCGGTTTGTAGAATAGGGGGCTGATCATCTCCTTAAACTTTTCGAATAATATAGCTGCTTATCGTGCATATCCCCACGTATAGAACGATGATCATCCAAAATGATCCTGCAGTCCCCAAGAGGCCGTCTTCGTATCTGAAAAACTGAAATAGAAACCAGTTTGCGGTTTCTCCTATTAAAAAAAACAGAGCTGACAGTGCAATAGGCAAGATTATTGACCGTTTGCGGAAAATAGTATTGCAGAAAAGCAACCAGCAAAATCCTGTGAAATGAATCGGAACACTCCAATGCCAACACGAAATTTTGTCAAAATGATAAACAGTGAAGGGGAAATCAGGATTGCCGATCGTTATTTCTCCAATAAAGACGGAACAACCATAAATGATTGCCGCTTGTATAATTCGGTAATATTTCATTTCCACCTCACGAAAAATTTGGTTTAGAATTTTTTTGCCAGCAGCATTTCCATAAACGCATCCGCACGGGCCTGGAACTGGGCTACGGAAAAATTACGGGCATCCATATGATCGGCATCTATTATAACGGAGGGGATACCGAGTTCTTTTTCCAATGTTCGCTTGATATCCATTTGGCCCAGGGTGATGGGCACACACGATTTGTTGCGGTGCATGACAACACCGTCGATCTTATATTCACGGCAGGCATTCAGTACCATCTCTTTGCGGCGCTCTATGGAAACACAGGATACCAGCGGGTCTTCAATGAGGCTTCCGGATATCAATACCGGCATCCCCTCACTTCGGATCGTCAGGGGCGTATCTTCTATGCTGCTGGATAATGTACGCAGCATATCCAGAAATGTTTCCGGAGGAGTGATTGTGCTGGCAAGTCCGATATAATGCAGTTCTTCTGCCGACAGTGGCAGTCGGCCCGCATATCCATCTTTATAGAGACTCATCAGATGCCGCCGGATATTCCCATACAGTTCGATAGAATTTATAAGAGCTGACATCGAAAAGGTTCCACCTGCGTTATTCAGCCGTTTGATCAGGTTGTCAATTTCCGCTTTAAAAAAATTTCTTCCTGCAGGTGTGTCGTTATAGGGGAGTGGAACTGTTGCAAATATATCACCGGACGTATGCTCTTTCCAGATATTGACCAGGCCGCAGGCAACATCACAAGTATAGCCTTGTATAACGCCGGAGAGAAAATCGAATTTCCCGGCGAGCGCTTTCTCCAGCGTTCGCTTCATATATGGACATATAAAATCCGGTACAAGTGAATAAGCCTTTTCAACGGGCCCGCTTCCGCCTAGTAACCGTATCGGTACAAAACCAGATGCATGGATTACCTCAATCGGTGTGTAGGTACAAAAATAACCAATGAATTTCCGGCCTTCAGCCACCAAATCGAGGAGCTGTTCGGGGTAATTTTTCATTATTGAAATAAAGGGTTGGGTGTGTTGATGCTCCATGTGATATTCCTAAATTATTCAAATCTAAGTTTTTTAATTTTTACAAACCGACAAATCACTCCGGTGGATAATTTCGTTTTTCATCTCCGGGGTCAAATCATTAAAGTAGGCAGAGTAACCAGAGACTCGAACCAGAAGATGAGGATACAGATCAGGATTGTCACGTGCCTCCTTTAGTATCTCAGGGTCCAGTACATTGATCTGTGCCTGCATCCCACCATTGCGGAAATAGGTATTCAGAAGAATTTCGAGCGCCTTTCTGCCGGTCTCCCCCCGCAGGGTATGGCTATTAAACTTTAGATTCAGGTTGATACCGTTGGCGATTTTTGTAAAATCAAGACGGTTAACAGAATTAATCAGGGCGGTAGGCCCCAAACGGTCCATGCCATTAGCAGGCGAAATCCCGGATGCGAAGCTTTCGCCTTTTCGACGGCCGTTCGGCATGGCACCGGTGATGCGGCCATAAAATACATGAGAAGTTACGGAATAGAGTCCGACGACGTATTGACCGCCACGGGTGTTTTTCTGCTGATCAAGACCTTTGAGAAACGCATCCACCACATAAACGGTCCAACGGTCCACCGCTTCGTTATCATTGCCGAATTTATCCAGATTTTTCAGATAAGTGCGTAGTTTTTCATCGCTGAGATTTCGTTTAAGCTGTCGAACAAGCTCCAGCAGGGTTATTTTTTTCTCCTTGAATACGGCTGTTTCAATGGCATATAGAGCATCACCCGTATCAGCAGGTGCAACACACTGAATACCTGAAAAGTTGTATTGAGCGCCACCGGCCGTCGAGCACCTTCCTGATGCGAGACAGCCTTCCAGCAGACTGCTTGTGAGTGGAGTCGGATGATATTTTCGGTTGGCGATTTCTATTGCATGAAGATCCTTGACAAGACGGCTGAGTTGATATTCTACCTGTTTTTCAAACGCCTCTGTCACATCCTGCATGGATTCCATTTCAGCAACCGCTTTTGTTTTGACGCCGGAACGAAACAAAGAACCAAATCTTTTCCCGCCATTAAGGGCAAGCTCGAGGGTTATTGGGACATTTACCAGAGCGGCGTCTGTTGAGGCAAAACTTTTCCCCTGGGCAGCCGGTTCAACACATCCGATAGCGGTATAGTCACGGGCATCCTGGAGGTGATAACCATGAAGACACATGGTTTTGATAATTACCGTATCATTATAAAGGGCTGGCGAATTGGTGCCTGATGAAAGGAGCGTGTTGATTTTATGTCTGTACTTATTCGGAGAATTCTGAGAAATACGAGCATGATAATTGGGCTGCCGCATGCGCAATTCATCCATGATTTCAAGCAGAATATAACTCAGTTCATTGGTGGCGTCCTTCCCTTCAGGCCCCACACCACCTATCGTGACCACCTGGCCGTTGAACATACCGCCGTGAAAATTAATAATATATTCTGAATTTACAGGGATGATTTCACACATTTTGATGGAGAAGGCGGAAAGCAGTTCTTTTGCCGTTTCACGGGTAAGGATTCCCCTTTCAACATCCTGCTGGTAATACGGATACAAATATTGATCAATTCTGCCGGGACAGACTGAATTATCCATGCTTTCCAGGTTAATGGCGATATGGGCAAAAAACAGGGACTGAAGCGCCTCCTGGAAAGTCCCGGCCCCTTTTTGGGGAACGTTGCGGCAGGTATCGGCAATAGATTCAAGCTCTTTTTTTCTCTCTTCATTCGATTCCTCCCGGGCCATTTTCATGGCCAGTTCGGCATAGCGTTGGCCAAACCGCGCCAGTGCCTTGGCAATTATTTTTACTGCTTCATAAAAATACCATGGTTCTTCTCCCAGATCAGTTTTCTGCTGATACGCTTCGGCCTCGGCAGCGATACCGTTAGTGCCGATTTTGATTAGTTTCTGATAATCCGGCGCAAGATGAGAAATACCACCTGATTCGTTAATCAGATAAAAAAAACCCCGTAACTGATGAAATGCCAGCCGAATTTTTTTCAGGGGCGACCTGTAGGCCCTTAGACCTAAAAAACGGAACAGCCAGAAAGGCACAATTTTTAACAACTGCCATATTTCCCTTGAAGATATCTGGAGAGGGTTGGTCTTCCTCCGAGTAAATTTAAAAATATCCGTCATCACTGGAATTCCGGCAAGCTCTGGGGAGATGGAGCCGCTGACTCTTTTGGAATGATAATTTCCTACAATGAGTTCGTTCGGATAAATGGCAATCGATTTTTGTAAAAGGACTTCCCGTAGCGCTTCAGCCATTTGAATATAAGGTGATTTTTTCCTATTCGCCTTTTTCTTATGATATGCGGTCCAAATCAAAGCCCTTTCCGTACAGATACTGGGTATGGCATTTTGTACATCCTTTTTAAGGCGTAAGATGCGATCTTCGGTCAATTTCTGTTTGTTATTCCCATTAGTCTTTTTTCTTAAATGGTCAGCCATGTATAACGGCATCGATACTCTCCTTTTGGAATGTCGCTTTTGTTTTATGCGGCCGCCTTAATAATATTTATTCTCGTTTTCTTCGATCTGTTTTATCATGGTTGTTTTGAAAAGTATTATCATTTGGTCTAGCCAGTTTGTCATTTCTCTGACATATATACTGATAAGTGTCAAGGATTTTTTGCTTATATTTATTGACAATATTGAGCTTTTTGATATGCTCTTGAGAAATATTTTTGGACAGTCCAATTAACAGAACATCGTCAAGTTTGGAGAAAAAAATTGAGTAACATGAACAACCCCAAAGAAAAACTATCTAAAAAGATTGCTAAGTCCCTTCAGATTGATATTCTCAATGGAAAGTACGCATCGGGAAGTCGACTCCCTTCGGAGAGAAATCTGGCTAATTTATTTAGCGCCAGCCGGATAACAGTAAGGGAAGCAATTGAAAAGCTGATGCAGTTGGGTATTGTCGAAAAAAGACCGAACAGCGGCACATATGTAAATGAAATATCTGCCCAGGCATCTATCATGCTGATGATGGAAATTACCAATTACAGCGAGGCAGTTGACTCGGATATCCTGATTTCGATGATGGATTTTCGTAGGGTGATAGAAGTTTATTGCGTCGCCCGCGTCGCCCAACGAGCGTCGACCGCAGATATTGCCGACATTAAAAAAATTGTGTCTGATATGAAATGCCGAATGGATGACAAGCAGTCAATTGCATTACTGAATTTCAATCTGCACTCCAGTTTGATCCGTTTGTCCGGAAACAAGGTAATTCAACTGCTTTTTAATTCCTTTAATCCAATTTATCAATACTATATTGAGTTTTTTCATCTTCTGCCGAATGCCTCCACCGACATCATCAGCTATTACGAGCGTTTATTGGTAGCTATTGAAATGGGCGACGACCGGTATGCTGCCCACATTATGGAAGAACTCCTCTTTTATGGCGAAAACCGGGTCAAGAAAGCCATCAACCTTGTCGAGAACGGAAAACAGATAAAAATAAGATGACTTTTCATAACGAAGCCAGTCAGGATGAATCAGCCTCCAAAATGGGAAGCTATTTTTGTGAGGTCTAAGAAAGTAGGGCGCAGAATTGTAAAAAAAAATGCACAGGAATTTGAACAGGGCTTAAAAATTTTATTCCTTTTGGGAGGTTGCCAACTTCAACATAACATAATTGTTATCATCAGGTTTTGTAATAAAAAAACAGCTTGACGGATATAACCTGGGAACTGTATTTGACTCGGGTGGATATGAATATGATTTTATCAGTCCGATCGGCTTGTATTTGGAGTAAATGATTTAAAATTGAAAGACAGATTTAAATAAAGGAAGTTTATATGTGTGCAGTCAATGAAAATGATATGGATAGTAAAAGAATTCTAATTCATTTGGCCTTGCACTAAAGGAGGCCTATGGATGTCTGTAGCCAGATATAAAAAATTTCTTAAAATCTGTCTGTTAAGTTATCGCAGCAATCCGCATTCAGGCGGACAGGGTGTATATATCCGGAATTTAAGCCGGGCACTTGCAGACCTGGGACATCGGGTTGAAGTCATTGCCGGCCCGCCTGATCCGTTATTGGATGATGATATCAAGCTGACCATGCTTCCCTGCCTTGATCTGTATAATCCCGAGGATCTGTTTCGGATTCCATCCCTTCAGGAGTTGTGGAATCCCATTAATCTGATTGAATGGATCGGTGTGTCCACCATGGGGTTTCCGGAGACCTATACCTTTGGATTCCGGGCACTTCAGTTTTTATGGAACCGGTTCCATGAGTATGATATTGTTCATGATAATCAAAGCCTGTCCTATGGTGTCTGGGCCATTAACAAATTCATTCCAACGGTTGCAACCATCCACCATCCGATCACGGTTGATCGTGAAATTGCGATTCAAAGTGTTCGGTCTCCCTGGAAAAAGCTGAAGCATCTTCGGTGGTATTCATTTGTGGAGATGCAGAAGCGGGTTTCAAAACGACTCCCCCGGATTATCACGGTATCGGAATGTGCAAAAAAGGATATTCAGAAAGATTTTTCCATACCGGCGGACAATTTTCGGGTGGTTCCCAATGGAATCGATATCCATCGTTTTTATCCGGTGCCTGAAATTGAGAGAGAAAAAAATCGGATTATTGTAACGAATAGCTCAGACACGCCATTAAAAGGGTTGTACTATCTTTTGCAGGCAGTTGCCGAGATCGTGAAAAAAAGAGCAATCCGGCTGATTGTGGTTGGAACGCCAAAGAAAAATGGCGGGATTGTGAAACTGATTCAAAACCTCAGGATTGGAAAATATGTTACCTTTACTGGCCGGATCGATCATGAAGAATTTGTCAGGCAATATGCAAAAGCGGCTATGGCGGTTGTCCCATCGGTGTATGAGGGATTCGGGTTGCCTGTTGGCGAAGCCATGGCCTGCGGTGTACCGGTTATCAGTACAACCGGCGGCGCACTGCCGGAAGTGGTGGGAGATGCCGGCGTACTGGTGCCTCCGGCTGATTACCAGGCCCTTGCGGGCGCGATTCTCAATCTGCTCGACCATCCGGAGTATGCCCGGAAGATCGGAGATGCCGGGTATAAAAGAATGCAGGAACAGTTTACATGGAGAGCCGCGGCTGAGAAAACAGTTCGTGTCTACCGGGAGGTGATGGATGATTACCGTGGATTTTAAAAAACTGGATATCAAACCCGGGTACCGGATACTGGATATCGGCTGCGGGTCAGGACGCCATACATGTGAAGCGTACCGTTTTGAAAAGATCATCGTGATTGGTGCGGATTTGAATTTTAAGGATCTGTGCGAGGCAAAGAACCGCCTTCGATACCATGATGCGTTAGGTGAACATGGAGGCGGGAAATGGATCGTCTCTGCAGCGGATATCACCAATCTTCCATTTCAGGATAATTTTTTTGACCTGGTAATCTGCTCAGAGGTTCTGGAACATATTCCGGAAGATCAGGTTGCCATGAAGGAAATCATTCGGATATTGAAACCCGGGAAGAACCTTGTTGTCAGTGTACCAAGGTATTTTCCAGAGAGGATATGCTGGGCGCTTTCCGATGAGTATTATAATGCAAATCAGGGACATGTCCGGATTTATACCAAAAAGCAACTGATATGCAGACTGGAAAATGAAGGCGTCCGGAACTGGGCAATGCATTTTGCACACAGCCTGCACTCGCCCTACTGGTGGCTGAAATGCTTTGTCGGACCGACAAGGGAAGACTCTTTTGCTGTAAACCTGTATAAACGTTTTCTGACCTGGGACATCATGAAAAAGCCATTGATTACCCGATGGATCGACAGGCTTTTAAATCCGATCGTCGGAAAAAGCCTGGTTCTGTATTTTACCAA
>PNOB01000034.1 GCA_013824585.1 Desulfobacterium sp.
ACCGGCGAAAGCCGATGTCCAGAAAAGAACTGAAAATACTGGATTCCAGCTTTCGCCGGAACTACAACAACAGACTTTTGAAATTGGCTCAAAACGGAAATAAAATTTTGTACACAATCCTTGTTATCGATGATGAACAATCCATTCGAAAAAGCTACTCAAATTTTTTAGAAGATTACAACTATACGACCCTTGAGGCATCGAACGGCCATGAAGGAATGATGCTTCTCAAAGAAAAAAACCCTGATCTTGTCCTCGTTGATCTCCACATGCCGGATATTGACGGCCTCGATATTCTTGCCTGGGCAACCGAACATGCGCCGAATACACCGACAATTGTCTGCTCCGGAACCGGTGTGATCCGTGATGTGATTGAAGCACTGCGGCTTGGTGCTTGGGATTACATCCTGAAACCGGTACAGGATTTTTCCGTTCTTCTCCATGCGGTAAACAAGGCCATTGAACGGGCGCGTCTGATTCGAGAAAACAAATTATACAACCTCCATCTTGAATCCGAGGTCGAAAAAAGAACCCAACAGGTAGAACAAGCAAATATCAATCTTCTTCAACTGAATAACCGGCTCCGGCAAATTGTAGAAACAACCAAAACCATTACATCAGAAACACATGCCAGCAGATTCGGTTCCCTGCTGCTCAATGAATTTGGCCTTCACATGTCTGCAAAAGGGGGCTGCCTTTATTTTTCTGAAAAAAATGGACTGCGACTTGTGCATGCACTGGATCCTGGACACGCCGCAGACTACATACCCTTTCCTTTACCTGAAAAATCAATTTTATCTAATGTTTACCGCTCTGGAAAACCACTTGTCCTTTCTGATATCACCCAAAATACCGACTACTGCAAAAGCGGATGGAATGGCTACCAAAACAACTCTGTACTCGCCTTTCCTCTTATTGATGAAAATAGCAATGTTTTTGGTCTGCTAACCCTTCACAGCAAAGAGGCTCCCCCTTTTGTGGATCAGGACAAGGAGGTTGGAGAAATTTTGGCCTCATTCAGTTGTCAGGCCTTGAGAGCATCCAGAGCTACTGATGAGTTAAAGAAAAGTGAAAAAAAATTCCGGACATATACGGAATCGGCTCCGGTAGCCATCATCATCTATCAGGATAACAGGTGGATTTATGCTAATCATGCTGCAGAAAAACTGATGGCAGCTTCTTTGATTGAACTGTCTTTCCTGGAATTCAGTGACATCATTCACCCTGATTTCAAGCATATTTACCAGAACAACAGTATTACAAACCTGAGTGATGCTTTTTTAAAAAACAGTCATGAATTGAAAATCATTGCAAGAGACGGATCTGAAAAATGGGTTAATTTCCGGACAGAAAAAATTGAATTCGAAGGGGAAAATGCCATAATGGTCTCTGCCATGGATATCGGGGATCTCAAGCAGGCTGAAATTGAAAAACAACGACTTGAAATACAGCTCCGTCAAGCCCAGAAAATGGAATCCATTGGAACACTCGCAGGAGGAATTGCACACGACTTCAATAATATTCTGTCTTCTGTAATCGGATATGCGGAACTGACCCTTGCAGACCTGTCTGAAGGCAAACCCGCTTCAAAACAGAATATACAGGCGATCCTGAGAGCAGGAGAACGTGCAAGGGATCTGGTCAGTCAAATCCTTACCTTCAGCCGGCAGACAGAAATAGTAAATATACCCATCAAGATGCACATGATTGCCAATGAAGTCCTTAAACTTCTCCGATCTTCTATTCCAACAACTATTGAAATTATTCATAAAATTCAAAAATGCAAGCCGATTCTTGCTGATCCCACCCAGATCCATCAGGTTATCATGAATCTTTGCACCAATGCTTTCCATGCGATGCAAAGAAGTGGCGGAGTTATGACTGTAAACCTTTCACCGATTGAAATTCAGGCTCAAGATTCAGGAAAAATTGCCGATTTATCTCCGGGTTCATATGCAAAACTGGAAGTTATAGACACTGGAATCGGTATGAGCCAAAGCACGATTGAACGGATCTTTGACCCTTATTTTACAACCAAAGAAAAAGGAAAAGGAACAGGGTTAGGGCTTGCTGTTGTTCATGGAATCATCAATAACCACAATGGTGCAATCACCGTTGAAAGCATGCCTGGTCAAGGTTCGACATTCAGTGTTTTTCTTCCGGTTGTTGATGATTCAGAAACGCAAATCACAACCCAAAAAAAACCATTGCCCAGGGGCACGGAGCATATCCTTCTCGTGGATGATGAAAAGGAAATTGTACTGATTGAGCAACAGATGCTGGAACGTCTCGGGTATAAAGTGACAACTCGCGCAGGAAGCCTAGATGCGCTCAATGTTTTTCAGGCCAATCCGTTGAAGTTTGATATGATCATTACGGATATGACCATGCCCAATATGACTGGCGATCAACTGGCGCGTGAGATTAAAAAGATCAGACCGGAAATCCCCATTATTTTATGTACTGGATTTAGTGAATATATGAACGATGCAAAAGCAAAATCCATGGGCATCCATAAATATGTTCTCAAGCCGGTATCCATGGAAGAAATCGCGACCGCCATCCGGGATGTTCTGGATGGCAAAAGGTCGTAGCAACACACCAAGTGAGCATGACCACATTTCCCTTTTACATATACCTATACCTACTTAGGTTGTCTGAACCAGTAACTCCTTGCGATATTGATCCAGAATCGTTGCCTTGGAAATCATTCCGACAAATCTTCCGCTATCAACCACAGGAATGCTGAACAGATTCAATGTATCCATTTTTCTGAGAATACCATTCAAATCATCATCCGGACAGGCTTTTATAACATCTACTTCCATAATCTGTTCCAGAAAAACCGTGTCATACATTACCGTATCGAATAGATAGGGCCTTATTTGATCCATCTGGATCATACCAAGGAATTTACCTGTCTGTTCATCTTCTACAGGAAAATGGTTTCGATGAGATTTTTTTACAATTTCAATAAAATTTCTTAATAACATCTGCTGCCCGACAACAATACAATCTTTTTCAAGAAGGTCGCCGACACTCAGATCCGCCAGAACTCTCCCATCTGTGCCGGGTCTTAGCAACTGTCGCTTTTCCACAAGATCCCTCAGATAGAAAGATGCTGGTTCAAAATAGTGACACAAGGTTGTTGAGATTGTAGATACCAGTATCAAAGGAAGAATCTCTTCATAGCCGCCTGTAATTTCGACAATTAAAAAAATAGCGGTGAGAGGGGCCTGGAGAATGCCGCTGATCATTCCAGCCATCCCGATTAGAGCAAAACAACCTTCATTCACCCATGAAACCGTTGGACAGAGAAACACGAGCAAGCGATGCCATGCAATCCCGGCAAAGCTTCCGATAACCAGGCATGGGGCAAATACCCCCCCTGATCCTCCCCATCCGAGTGTCAAGGAGGTTGCCAGAATTTTTGCGAGCATTAAAAAGGAAGCGACTGCAATCCCGCCGGGATAAACGCCCTCAATGATCATTCGAATTGAATGGTAACCCTCTCCCAAAACATCCGGGGAAAAAATACCAATGATACCGACTGCGCATCCTCCCACGGCAGCCCTTAACCATAACGGCATTCTGGTTTTTCCCGAAATTGTATGCATCCTTCTCAATAATCTTGTCAAAACAATCGAAAGGGCTGCTGCAATAGCCGCAATACCAATGCTTGCGACAATATCGATTGTCCCCAGATTGAACTGTCTGTGAGAAAATGCAATCTGGTTTCCCTGAAGAATCCGACTGATCTTCGTACCGGCAACAGATGCTATTGCTATCGGAATAATATTTACCGCTGACCACTCACCAATGATCACTTCAACTGAAAATACCATACCTGCAATTGGGGCGTTAAAGATTGAAGAGATGGCTCCTGCGGCGCCACATCCAACCAACGTAATCCGCTGACGGTCATTCATTGCAAAAAATCTTGCGATATTGGATCCAATAGCAGCGCCACTCATGACTACCGGAGCCTCAGGGCCTGCTGAACCACCGCTTCCGATTGTAAGCCAGGATGATATCAATCGTGAAAAACTGGATCTCAATCGCAGCAGCCCGCCATGGCGGAAAACACTGAAGATCACTTCCGGTACACCGTGACCAGCCTCTTCCTTTACGATCTTATCCAGAAATAGTGAGGAAAGCGCCGCACCTGTCGCAGGAAGCAAAAATGCCCACCAATAATGCCTCCAATCGTGCAACATTTCCAGAATAGACACCAGTGAACGATTCAATAAAAGTGCGGCAAGTCCGCTGAAACTGCCAACAACAGCACCGATGACAATTAATAGCAGACGATCATCAATACGAAACAATGCCCATTTTGATGGATATCGCCATGGTCTGAATTTTCCCATGCTTTTTTTACCTATTGATTGTCAGCGTGTTCAAACAATGCGATTCTCTCCATCAATGATTTTTGATCCGGCCGGGAATGTAAGAACGTTATAAAAGAAGGATCACGCACGCAAAGTGAAAGTCCGGATAAAAGATGAAGGTGAGTTTTCACAGAAGTACTGATAAGCAGAAATAATACAAAAACCGGTTTGCCATCCATGGCTTGAAAATCAACCGGTTTTTCAAGAAAACAGGTTGATATGGCTGGCTGTTTGATCGCCTCATGCAGAGGAGTTCGTGGATGGGGAAGAGCGACTCCGTTTCCGATACCTGTTGATGTTAAATTTTCTCGTTCAATAAGGCGTTCAAGCAGAAGCTTTTTATTGGGTTCATTTAAAAAAGTATTTCTGGAGACAACCGCATCCAGAACCTCCTTAACATTTTCCCCCGGGATTTTATGGAAAACCCCTCCAAACTCCATGGCAGACCGTAGGGAAACAGAGGCTATTGCTTCTGTTTCCTGTTGATCCACTCTCATTTTTGATAAGGAAAGGTTATGGGTCAGAGCCCATTTTTCCAGAACTGCTTTCTTGAAATAACAATCTTCCCCGCTTTTACTTATGGGAATTCGTCCCTGCCGAATCCATCGTTCAACCATACCAATGGGCAGATCAAGCAGTTTTGCCGTCTCCTGAAGTGTTAACCTCATAATGACCAACAATTATTAATTATCATTTGTATTTATTGTGAAAACCACTAGGATAAGCTTGATGAGTATATTATGACAGATTCTTTTTTATGAAACAAACTGTTTTTTAAGTGTATTGAACGGACGACTGCAAGAGCCGTGAATCATTTCACACAAATTCCACAGCTCTTACAAAAAACCAGCCTTAATATATTCACGATTTAGCCGTGCAATATTTGTAATTGAAATCTCTTTCGGGCAGACTGCTTCACACTCTGTTTCGTTGGTGCAATTACCAAAGCCGCATTCATCCATCTTTTGCACCATTTTCAGCACTCTTCTGGCTGCTTCCGGTACTCCCTGAGGTAGAAGGGCCAGGTGGGAAACCTTTGCACCAACAAATAACATCGCCGATGCATTCGGGCAAGCTGCAACACAAGCGCCGCATCCGATACATGCAGCCGCATCCATGGCTTTTTCCGCAGCTTCCTGAGGAACCGGAATCACATTCGCATCAGGAGTTCCTCCGGCGCTCACCGAAATATAGCCTCCGGCTTGAATGATCACATCCAACGCGCTCCGGTCAACAACAAGATCCTTTATAATTTTAAATGCTCTTGATCGCCAAGGTTCAATAACAACGGTATCTCTATCCGAAAAATGCCTCATATGCAGTTGGCAAAGGGTTGTACCTTTTTCAGGGCCATGCGCCCTGCCATTCACCACCGCCCCGCACATACCGCAAATGCCCTCCCGACAATCATGGTCAAAGGCAATGGGGTCTCTGTGATTTATAATCAGCTCTTCATTCACAACATCGAGCATTTCCAGAAAGGACATATCTGTTGAGATATTATTGGCTTGATATGTTTCAAGACGGCCCTTAACATTGGGTCCGACCTGACGCCAGACCTTTAATGTCAGATTAATATTTTTTTTACCGTTTGACTGTGTCACTTATAACTCCTTTGCGTTAACGTAACATTTTCAAAATTCAACGCTTCCTTTTGAAAATTTGGTTCGTTTTCATCTCCTGCATATTCCCAGGCAGCCACATGACAGAAAGACTCATCATCCCGTTTTGCCTCATTTTCTTCGGTCTGGTAGTCTTCATTAAAATGCCCGCCACAGGATTCTTTCCGGGCCAGTGCGTCCAGTACCATGAGTTTTCCAAACTCTATGAAATCAGCAACATGACCTGCCTTTTCCAAACTCTGATTAAACTGATTCCCGGAGCCGGATACCAACACGTTTTCCCAGAATTCTGCACGTAACTCTGCAATCAAATCCTTTGCCTTGGTAAGTCCCTTGGCTGATCTTGCCATACCGCAGTATTCCCACATGATATTACCGAGTTGCCGATGGAAATCATCAACCGTTCTCTTTCCGCCAATCGACAACAGTTTCTTGATCCGTGCCTCAACATCTTCGGCAGTTGCCTTAAAACCGGCATCATCCGTGCTGACTTTTTCAAGCTTTGTTCCGGCCAGATAGCCACCGATTGTATATGGAATGATAAAATATCCGTCCGCCAGACCCTGCATAAGTGCACTGGCACCCAAACGGTTCGCGCCATGATCTGAAAAATTTGCTTCTCCAAGAACAAACAAACCGGGTATGGTACTCATCAGATTGTAATCAACCCACAGGCCTCCCATTGTATAATGGACTGCCGGATAGATCATCATTGGCGTTTCGTATGGATTGTCGGCTGTAATCTTTTCATACATCTGAAAAAGATTGCCGTATTTTTTTGCAATCACATCCTTTCCGTCTCTCTGAATCGCATCTTTAAAGTCAAGATATACTGCAAGGCCTGTTTCTCCAACACCTTTGCCCTGATCACATTGTAGTTTTGCATTTCGAGAAGCAACATCCCGTGGAACAAGGTTACCAAAGCTGGGATATTTATTTTCCAAATAATAGTCTCTTTCCGATTCTGAAATTTGGCTTGGAAGACGCTTATCACCTGGATTCTTGGGAACCCAAACCCGACCATCATTTCGCAGGCTTTCACTCATCAGCGTCAATTTGGATTGATATGTACCATGTACAGGAATACAGGTTGGATGAATCTGGGTATAACAAGGATTGGCAAAAAAAGCGCCTTTTTTATATGCACTGTAAGCAGCCGAAACATTGCTGGCCATGGCATTTGTGGAAAGATAGAATGTATTACCATACCCTCCGGTTGCCAATACTACTGCATCAGCCGCATGGGTTTCAATATTGCCGTTTACGAGATTCCGGGTAACAATCCCACGGGCTTTACCATTCACAAGAACAAGATCAAGCATATCCCTTCGTGTAAACATCTTGACCTTACCGGCAGCAATCTGTCTGGATAGGGCGCTGTAAGCCCCTATCAGAAGCTGTTGACCTGTCTGACCCCTTGCATAAAAAGTTCTTGAAACCTGGGCTCCGCCAAAACTGCGATTTGCCAGAAGCCCTCCATACTCTCGTGCAAATGGAACCCCCTGTGCAACACACTGGTCGATAATGTTATTACTGACTTGAGCCAGGCGATACACATTGGCTTCCCTGGATCTGTAGTCACCACCTTTTACCGTATCATAAAAAAGACGCCAAACACTGTCTCCATCATTGGAATAGTTCTTGGCAGCATTTATTCCTCCCTGAGCTGCAATACTATGTGCTCTTCTCGGACTGTCCTGGATACAAAAGGTTTTCACATTATATCCCAATTCTGCCAGTGTGGCAGATGCAGAACCTCCTGCGAGACCTGTCCCGACAACGATTATTTCAAACTTTCTCTTGTTTGCCGGATTCACCAGTTTCAGATCAAAAAGATGTTTATCCCATTTTTCTGAAAGAGGGCCACCCGGGACTTTAGAATCAAGCTGCATTTTTTTTCCTTTTTTATGACATAAACAAAAAATATATCGGTAAAAAACCAAATCCCATACCGACGATCAGGCTGAAACAGATACTGAGCCCCTTAATCAATGGCATATATTTTGGATGATTGGCACCCAGGGTTTGAAATGCACTCCAGAACCCATGACTTACATGAATTCCAACCACAAGCATCGCTGCAACATAAATTCCGACATAGATGGGGTCGGAGAAGGCATTTTGAACGATCTGAAAAATCGTAGTATTGGTTTTATCAACAAAATGGAAATTCATGAGATGAAAAATCACAAACAGAAGTACCAGAAAACCAGTGTAGGGCATGGTTCTCGAGCCGATTGTTCGACCACCCGCACTTTTGTTTATCACATATCTTTGAGGTCGTGCCTTAAGGTTTCCCCAGAACAAAAATATACCGCTCAAGATATGTACCATAGCAAAAACCAGAAGCCCGATTTCCGCAACCGTAAGAATAGGGCCTAGTGAATGCAGATGCTCGGCGTAGGAATTGAATGCATCCTTTCCCCCATAGATCGTCAGGTTCCCTGCAAGATGACCGAAAAGAAAAACACAAAAACCCAGTCCGGTCAGTGCCATTAACAGTTTTTTTCCAATGGAAGATTCAATAATATCCAACAGCCAATTCATTTTATGCTCCATGCCATCAAAATTATTTTTGTTCTGTTATCCGTATCGCTTGCCAGAAACGCTTATCTTATACCCAGAAACATTGTTACCGATCAATCATATTATCCGAGGTTATTCCCGGGGATGCCCAGATAAAGAAGCTTATCTTCTTTTTTAATACCCAATATATCGTATTTACATATTGATGGTTCAGTGATTCCCTAAAAATATGTTTTTGCCCCATATGCCAGTAACATTGTTACTAATCCCTTTAATCTGATATGTCAAGAAAATTTTTCCGCCACCAATGATCCCATCCAACTCCCCTGATACCTTCCGCAATTCTCCTTCCGGCCTCGGTTTTCAACCGCTTCTCCACAGAGTCCAACCATCTGGATGCAGGAGCAAAACCTTTATCATGCATTGATTTTAAATCTAAAACAAACGCCAATTGATCTGCATCATGAGCCAGTTTCGACTCTGCTGTTTCACCGGCATTAAACTCTTCCACAAGCGCTGTTATAGAGGCACCAAAAAACAGACCTTCCGTCATATGATGGATTGCTTTTTTTTCATCCGCAGAAACATACTGTTTCTGAACCATATCCAAATCACCCATCCGTGCCTCTGCCAGATCATGCACCAAACCCATGGAAATCAATTTGAGGGCATCAACCCCTGGAACCATCTGAGCCAAAACATACCCAATGAAACAAACCAGAAAAGAATGTTCGGCCACGGTCTCATTTCCCGAACCTAAAAATCGATATCCGGAGCGCCGGATCTCTTTCAACATTCTGGCTTCAAAAAGCAGATTCACAATGTTTTGTAATTCAATCATCCTCCTACCCCCTCCTGATCTCCATCTGTAACGACATATCGATACAACCATTACGATTCAATATAAAATAAAGCATGATCCGAGAACTTTCCTAATGATTCAATCACTGTCTCTTATTTTAATAGCATGAACCACCCACAAGCTGGTGATATGATCCATCTTAAAAATAAAGATAATACGCTCAAAGGCTTGACAGATAATTGTCATAAAGGGTATGAAATGCTTACTTCAATACACTTTAATAATATTCACTAAAAATAGGGGCAAATTATGCTTTCCAAAATCCGATTTAATTCTATAACAGCAGTATGCGCATATGTCTTGTTATTTCTATCAGTTCAACCATGCACAGCGGCGGAGGAAGGGACAACATCGGAAATTGAACAGAAAACTGTTTTTTATTACACTGTAAAAAAAGGTGATACACTCTGGGATATCTCAAAACACTTCTTTAACACGCCCTTGGCATGGCCTGAACTATGGTCAAAAAATAACCAGGTGATGAATCCACACCTGATTTATCCAGGAGACCGTCTTCGCATATATAAAAAAGACGGCGTAATTTCCATCACCAAGGTACCGGAAGAGGTGATTCAAGAGGCAGCGCCCGAAAAAATACCGGAACAGACACCACCAGCAGAAATAATCGAGAAGCCCCAAGAAGAAGCCTTTGTTGAAAAACAACCGGAAATCGAACGTCCGTCCTTCCAGTTCACTCAGATTGACAGGATCGGATTCATTATAAAAGAACCAGTCCCTGCCCATGCCTATATTTTTAAAATGAAAGGCAAAAAAGCACTGATCAGTGAAGATGACACAGTTTATTTAAAACAAAAAAATACTGAAACTCCGGCATTGATTCCCGGAACCCTGTATGCAGTAATTGAAATGCTAAAAGAGCCGATAAAAGACAATGCCACAAATCAATATATCGGCATACAGCACAATATAAAAGGAATCGTTGAGATCACTGAAATCATTCAAAAAGATCCAATGATAGCAGAGGCCCGTGTCTCTAAAACATTTAATACGATTGGTGTTGATGACATCCTGATCCCATACAAAAAACGCTCCCCCAAAATCATATTGGCGGATAGCCCTGCTGATTTGGATGGTAAAATCATCACAGAAGAAAATCACAAAAAAATCTTTTCTGAAGGAGATATTGCCTTTATTAATAAGGGAAATATTGATGGCGTAGTGCCTGGTCAACATTACAGCATATATAGGAAGGAAGAGTTAGATGATTTTGTTAAAAAAATTGATATGGGCTCTCTAATCGTATTACACACAGAAAACGAAACCTCAACTGTTTTAATAACAAAATCAAAGGGTGAGATAGTACCGGATATTGGCTTCTGTACACCTGTGAAATCAGAATAGCAGAACACACCCAAATGAAAGAAACATCAACCGGCCCGAAAGGAATCAAAATCCAGATTCTCTTTCGGGCTGTTGCAATGGTAACTTCATCATTACCTCCTTTTAAAGCAGAAGCAGCACTTGCTGCTTCTGCTTTTTCCTTTTCTGAAAAGAGCCTCCTGTTGCGGTAATGACAAAAAATCTCTTTATGATAAATCAAGAACGGTTCGGATCGTATCAGCCAAGTCCTTTAATACAAAAGGCTTCATAAAAAAATCACGTATTCCGGAGGCAGAAGCTTTTTCTTCTGTCATCAACTCGCTATACCCTGTACAGAGAATTACAGGCATATCCGGTTTTATTTTCATGATCTCTTTTGCAAGGACATCTCCTGTCATTTGCGGCATTGTCATATCTGTTATTACAAGATCAAAACTGTTCGGGTTGTTCTTGAATGCCTCTACAGCCTCAACGGGTGATGTACGGGTAATCACCTGATACCCAAGACGTTCCAACATGCTGCCGCCAAGTTCAGCCAGAACCTTTTCATCATCAACAAACAGAATTCTCTCATTCCCCGTTGGCAATGGATTATTATCAATACTCTTTGAATCTATGTGGGTTTCGATTGTCGGAAAAAGAATCTCAAATTTTGTTCCGACCCCCTTGTCGCTATGAACACGTATCGCACCGCCATAAGACTTGACAATGCCATGAACGACGGCCAGCCCCATACCTGTCCCCTTGCCCTGTTCTTTTGTCGTAAAATAAGGCTCAAAAATCCTCTTGATGATTGCCTGATCCATGCCCTTGCCTGTATCGCTGACAACGAGCTTGATATATTTACCTGGTTCTATGTCAAATTTTTTTCCCTCATCCATTATCTCCTCATCTTCAAGAGCAACCAATAACTCTCCCTTGTTTTCCATTGCATATGCAGCATTGGTACATAAATTCATAAGGATTTGATGTACCTGTGTGGGATCGGCCATTATATTCCCATGAACAGAATCGATTTTCAGACGAATATCAATGGTTGTCGGCAAAGATGCACGGAGGAGATTTAAAGCTTCTGTGATGATCTTATCGACCTTCATGGGGATGCGATTTTGTTCTTTCTGACGGCTGAAAGTAAGAATCTGCTTGACAAGCTCCTTAGCCCGCATTCCCGCAAACATCACCTGTTGAAGATAATCATAATGAGCGGTATCTTTCGGTACATCCATCATCATCATTTCGGAATATCCCATCATCGCGCCTAAAATATTATTGAAATCGTGAGCAATTCCTCCGGCAAGCGTACCAATGGCTTCCATTTTCTGAGACTGCATCAACTGAGCCTCTAACCGCTTCCGCTCTGACATATCTCGTAGCATCATTAATATGCCTGCAGGCTTTCCTTCATGATCATCAAAACAAGAAACACTGATGTTCACATCCAGCAGATCGCCTTCTTTCGTATAACGCTTTGTTTCATACTCATTGAATGATTTTTTATTCTTTATCAAATCCGCAAAAATGGACTGCATTGCATGATGCTCTGATGGGGGAACAAACTTCGTTTCCATCTCAAGGGTTTCTGCCACAGTCCATTTAAAAATAGAAGTAAAGGCAGGACTGACATATGTAATCTGCCCCTCAATATCATAAATAATGATTGGATCCGCAGACGAATGGATAAGAGATCGATATACTTTTTCTGCCTTTTTGGATTCCTCATACAGTTTACGGTATTCTTTTTCCCTTCTTTTTAGTTCCATATCCTGCGAATGTATTTGATCCAACATTTCATTGAACGCTCCTGACATGGTACGAAACTCATCATCATATAGGGAACATACTCGAACCGTGTAGTCTTTTTGGTCGGAAATGATCCTGGCCGTATTGACCAGATCTGTTACAGGAGCAACCAGCATAACCTGAAATCGTTTGAGAAATAGAAACACTATTATAAATGAAATGGCAAACAATAAAAACAACAGGATGGGTTGAAAAACATTCGATTCAAAGGCATGGATTGCAGTTAAAAAAAGAATGGAAAAAACCAATAACAGGAGGCTAATCAAAGCAGCAAAAATAAACGTCTTGCTTCGTAAAGGCAGACGGTTGAATCGGATATTCATTTTGCCTCCATGGGTAACAAAACAATCACCTGGAAGTAGCTGCAAATATTTCGTTAAACCTTTATTAGTGGGGCATTTACTGAATGATATTGGAAATGAGGTTTTGAAAGATAAAAACCCGACTCAAGCCATTTAAGCAATCATCGAGCGGAAACAGGTTACTAAATATAGGCCCTTTTTTCAAGAAAAAAATAAATTTCACCCTATTGTTTGTAAACCTTTTGAATGAAAAAAACCATTTTGGAATGGGTGTCACCGTTATCCGGTATTTCGTATTTGATCAAGAATCCCGGGGAGATACTTAAAAAGATAATCCACATCCCTGGTGGTTGTCTGCAGACCAAAACTAAAACGGATAATCCCATATCGATCTGTATCAACCCCAATGGCTTTAATAACAGAAGACGCTTCCTTGCTTCCAGAGCTGCATGCAGATCCTCCTGAAACATATATTCCAATCCGATTAAGGCTTAACAAAAGGGCGCCACTGTCTATATCCGGAAACCCGATATTAAGATTTGTTGGAATGCGCTGTTTTAACGATCCGTTCAGGATACAATCCGGACAATATTGGTTCAACTGGTCAAGAAAATAATCTCTGATTTCTTGAATCCTTTTCATTTCGGACTTCATTTCCAGGTGAGCCAATTTTGCTGCCTTGCCAAAAGCAATTATATGCCCTACATTTTCTGTGCCGGCGCGATTATTGAATTCCTGAGATCCCCCATGAATTAATGGCACCAATGAAACCGTTTCATCAAGATAAAGAGCACCTATGCCTTTTGGTGCATATATTTTATGCCCTGAAAGAGACATCATTGTTATACCCATCTGTTTCGGAAAAAGATCGATTTTACCAAAAGCCTGAATGGCATCCACCAAAAAAGGGACTTCTGCAAGTCTGCAGATTTCACCTATTTCAGCAATTGGATTCACCGTCCCGATCTCATTATTCACCGCCATGATTGAAACCAAAACCGTGTCTGACCGAAGTGCTTCTTTCACAGAATCTGCTGTTATCAAACCCTTTTGATCCGGATCCAGGAAGGTAATATCAAATCCGAGCATGCCAAGAAACTGCACAGGCTCAATAATCGAAGGATGCTCAATCTGAGAAGTGATAATATGCCCTTTGGTTTCAAAATATTTAAATCCAATCCCTTTTACCGCAAGATTATTCGATTCTGAGCCACTGCCTGTAAATATAACCTCAGAGTGTTTAACTTTTAAGCAATCCGCAACTTCTCTACGGGCATCCAGAATTGCATTAAAAGCCGTTTTACCAAGAAATGTGCTGCTGGAAGGATTCCCATACCCTGTTTTGCTGGTATAATAATCCGTAAGAATCTTTACAACCTCTTTGCGAACAAAAGTGGTAGCGTTGTAATCAAAATAAACCTCTCGAGCTTCATCCACTTTAACATCCGCAATCGGTTTACATAAATCGTTGACAGACTGGATTGGAATACCCACCCATGTATAAACTGAATTTAAACCATGTGGGAAAAGCCTTTCCAGATCTTCTTTTGTTGCACCGGTATATCGTTCAATATTTCGATACATAGGACCCACACAGTGCTTTTCATAATAGAGATATACAAATTCCAAAATCCGTATATGCATATCCGTCAAATTGATCCCGGTACGCCTCGCCATCTGATTTATAAATGTCTTTACGTAATTATTCAGCATATTGATTCAATACAATTCACAGACTATCATTAACAAGCTCCTGGGTATTGATGAAATGGGAAACCCGTACGGGAATCCCGCATCCCTTTTGACACTTCAAGAAAAATACAATAAGGCATGCCAATCCCCATTCGATCCCCTTCATACTGTGCGATCAACCTTGCTCCAAGACAATAGGTTGATACATTAATTTCTTGGCACAGATAGGGGCGGACGATCAAATCCGAATTGACAACCCGGAGCCCGCCCATATTGGCAACCACTCTTTTTCCGGTATTATATTGGTATGCCTGAATAATCCGTGTCAGTTCAACCGGACGAACACTCAATACAACAACATCCGGTATAAGATTCTCTTCATCAAAATCATAGGGAAAAAAGAAAACCGCCTGAGTATCCGGAGGTTGAATAGCCATCATTTCGCTAACTGCAAATTTTGCAGTCTCAACATCTTTATAGCGACCTACATCTTCCTTACCAAAAAGCGCAAACTCTTCACGTCCAGCAGCTTTACAGGCATAGACGCTGCCACTTGTAAAATCCATGGGACTTGGAGATTTAAAATCATCCTTTTTTTCATAATGTTCTTTCATAATATCGGTGTACACCCTAGACCCTTCAAGGGGTTTTTCTTCATCCTTCCCCACTAATCCGAAAGTAATGGCAGCAGCAACACATCCGATCGTCTCCCGGGTAAGGCACACCCCGTCACCGAGTCCTGCCTGTTTGGCTGCTTGACAACTTGTAATGGTTAATCTTTGTGGCCGGCAGTTCAGAACTGTTTCCGGTATGACATCGCTCCCCCGGAAAAATTTTACCGCAGCAAGCGGGATCTGCAGCCCCGGAACGCCCATATTCTCTATCATACAATCATATGCTCTTCTCAGATCCGACATTGAACCCTCCTTTTATAAAATAAATACTCTTTCCATGTTCTTTTTGCAATATGGGTGTTTTTCAAATAAGTCCACGACTCCATAACACTTACAGGCGATACTGAGCAGAATCAGCCCCTCACTCATTTTAACACGATTAAAGCGCCATGGTAGAGATCTTTTATCTGTTTGATTCTTGTAAAACAATAACCTATCTGCTACAAGTTTTCCATGCAAAATTCAGTTCACCATAATTCCCTGATACTGGCATCCCAATCTCCCAGGAGAAGATATCTCTTAGAACAAGCTGGATTAGTGTTCTCGGTTATACCAAGCAATTTTGATGAAAACTCAGTGGCCATGACAGATCCGGAAACCTATGTAATAACCCTGGCAGAATCCAAAGCTGCTGATATCGCAAGGCTTCATCCCGAAAGTTGGGTAATTGGCGCAGATACCGTTGTAATTATTGATAATAAAATTCTCGGCAAACCAGACTCACGAAATGATGCAAGGAAGATGCTGCGACATCTCAGTGGTCGGACCCATCAGGTATTTACCGGCTACGCCATTCAATGTATTATTGAAAATCATTTTTTTTCAGAAGCCATCAAAACGGACGTCTGTTTTAAAAGCCTGACCGACCAAGAGATTGAGTGGTATATCCACACAAAAGAGCCCTTTGATAAAGCAGGCGCATATGCGATCCAGGGGTTAGGCACCTTTCTCGTTCGCCAGATAAACGGTTCCTATACCAATGTAGTCGGGCTGCCGGTCTGTGAAGTAATCGAGCACCTTCTGCAAAAAGGTGCAATCACAATAGATGGATTAACAACAAACCATGATCCCGATCTTAAAAAAACAAGTTGACCATATACTGAACCGCATAAGGGAAACCGCATATTTATATGGTCGTGACATGGATGAAATACAACTCATTGCTGTTTCAAAAACCATCCCGCCGGAAATGATCAGAGAAGCCATTGAATGCGGTTTGAAAACTTTTGGTGAAAGCTATATTCAGGAATCCAGAGAAAAAATAGCTTCGATTGCCGATTCATCCATCTCCTGGCATTTTATTGGACACCTGCAAAGCAACAAGGCAAAATATGCAGTCAAACTTTTTGACCTGATCCACACAGTTGATTCAATCAAACTGGCTTATGAACTGGATCGGCAGGCTCAAAAAATCAATAAAGTTCAAGATATCCTCCTCCAGGTTAATGTCGGAATGGAAGGCTCCAAATCCGGAGCTCCCCCGGAATATGTCCTTGATCTAACAAAAGCAATAAGCAGCCTGCAACACCTGAAAGTCAAAGGATTGATGGCCATTCCTCCTGTATACAACTCACCTGAGCGGGTTGCCCCCTATTTTCAGACCCTGCGGAAACTCCGGGATATGATTCGGAATGAAAAAATTCCAAACATTGACATGAAGGAATTGTCTATGGGAATGACCGGTGATTTTGAGGTTGCTATCAGGGAGGGGGCCACTCTGATTCGAATTGGGACAGCAATATTTGGAGAAAGAGGATGAACATCCTTCTGCATACTTGTTGTGCGCCTTGCTCCATCTTTCCCATACAGATTTTAAAAAAGGAAAATATGGATGTTATAGGGTATTTTTTCAAAAGCAATATCCATCCATACACAGAATGCACAAAACGGTTAGAGACTCTTGAAACTTATGCAAAAACAATCCAACTAAGACTAATCATTGAAGAAGAATACAATCTTGAAAGCTTCATTCAAGATGTCGTATTTCGGGAATCCGATAGATGCGGACTCTGTTATCATACACGGCTGAAATCCACAGCGATTCTTGCAAAAAAAGGAAAATTCGACTACTTTTCCACGACTCTTCTTTACAGCAAATTCCAAAATCATGAATTAATCAAAATAATTGGCGAAAATGCAGGTCGATCTGTTGGCATCGACTTCTTCTACTATGACTTCCGGACAGGCTGGAAACAGGGAGTCGAAGAATCAAAACGCATGGGGATGTATCGCCAACAATATTGCGGTTGCATCTATAGTGAAAGGGATCGATTTTACATACCTAAAAAAATAACCCCACAAACTGGCTAAAACGCCAAATATGGATACACAATAAGCATATGTTTGGAAATTTTCTGTATTTTATTATTGTCTTGCTCATTTACAGTACCTATCAACCGCCTGAAAAATTAAATTTTACAGATGTTGAAACACTTTGCCTGTTTTTCCTTCCATTTTTTCTTTTCTACTATGTCACTCATCATCTTTTTAAAAAACTTGAAAAACAGCTCCTGATTCAAAAAACTCCCCAACTTGTTCATCGATTTGAATCATTGATCACTCGCCAAAGCATTATGGCCGTCACTTTTTTTTCTATCAATATCTACTGCCTGTCATTACCAACCTTTTTTATTGATATTCCTGTATTTAAATCGATCCCAACACTGACAGCCCTGATCTTTATCAGCCTGTTCCTCATTTATCTTTCGATAATCTGGTTTCATGCCTATGGGTGCTATTCTCATCTAAATGATCCATCCATCTCCAGAAAAAACTATATCCATTCCAATATCTCTTTTTCAGTTCCGGTTATTCTTCCCTGGTTTCTGTTATCCGGTATTTCAGATATCATTTTTTTGCTTCCGCTGAAATTCCCCAAGGAAGCACTGTCAACGCCGCTTGGCCAAGCTGTTTATTTTCTTTTTTTTCTGATCGTTGCCGCCATTACGGCTCCCATACTCATTCAAAAATTCTGGGGTTGTATCCCATTGGCTCCGGGTATCCATCGAACTCAGATTGAAGCATTTTGCAGAAAAGCAGATGTCCAGTTCGCAGATATATTACGATGGCCTTTATTCGGTGGCCGTATGATTACTGCTGGTGTCATGGGGCTTGTAAAAAAATTTCGATACATACTGGTAACACCGGCCCTTTTACAATTTTTGGATACACAAGAACTTGATGCTGTCATGGCCCATGAAATCGGCCATGTGAAGAAAAAACATCTCTTGTTCTATCTTTTCTTTTTTGCTGGATATATGCTGATTTCCTTTGCCGGATTCGACCTGTTGATCTATCTTCTAATCTGCATTGAACCACTGGTTGGTTTTTTTACATCATCCGGCCTGCACCAGGAATCTGTGTCTTCCATATTGATCAGCTTTTTTCTGATCCTCTTTTTTATTCTCTATTTCCGATTTTTTTTTGGTTACTTTATGCGGAATTTTGAGCGTCAAGCAGATATCTATGTCTATGAATTAATGAACAGCGCGAAACCGCTCATATCATCCCTTCATAAAATATCCATTATCAGCGGTCAGCCATCAGACAAACCCAATTGGCATCATTTCAGTATTGCGGAAAGGATTGATTACCTGAAAAAATGTGAAATCAATCAAAAATGGATTCATAAACATCATCGAAAAGTAAAAAATAGCATCGCCCTGTTTCTTATTGGAATGGCTCTGGTAAGTGCAGC
>PNOB01000035.1 GCA_013824585.1 Desulfobacterium sp.
CTATGATTACGATCACAATGACCATTTCTATTATGGTGAAACCCTTGTTGTTTTTCATTATTTCCTGTCTCCCATCATTCAGACCCTGTTTGATCCTTTTTATCATCGAACGCTTAAGCCAGAAAAACGTGGTTTGCGGGTATTCGATGCAATGGAGGTGCCAGTCTGAAGTGGAAGGTTCGGGTGGCCGGATTTTTTATTCTATTCATTTGATATTAAAGAAAAATTGTTCTACATCGAAAACAATACAGACTGGATGTGAGATAAAGGAAATGCAGAAAATCAGCCGGAGGTATTAAAAAGATTGATAGGGCTATTAAAAGATTTAATACCTGAATGAGGAGTGAATTTAAAAATTGACTCATGCTGCGCACTGTGCATAGACTTACATCATACAAAACAATATCTTGTCTAAAGAATATGCACATCAATTTCGTGTGGAGATTTTCATCATGAAAAATTGGATGGACAAAACAATTTATATTACAGGCGGTTCCAGCGGTATCGGTCTTTCCGCAGGGAGACTTCTTGCTGAAAAAGGGGCCAATATCCTCATTTTTGCAAGGGGCATGAACCAGCTTGAACTGGCAGTGGAGAAAATCAAGAGCCATTCTGCTTCCGGAAGTCAGCAGATTGCCTGTATGCAGCTTGACGTATCGGATCACCAAGCGGTTCATCATGTCATGGATAGAGCAGTGAATGAATTCGGATGTCCGGATCTTCTGATCAATTCAGCCGGCAGAGCCAGGCCAGGTTATTTTCATGAGATCTCCTATGAGCAGATGGATGAAACCATGCGAATCAATTTTTACGGTGTATGGAATCCAGTTTCAGCCTTGCTGCCCCATATGAAGCAAAAAGGCGGTCATATCGTAAATGTGTCATCCATCGCCGGATTTCTGGGTGTGTTTGGATATACGGATTACAGCGCATCCAAATTTGCAGTGATCGGTTTTTCAGAGGCGCTGAAAAGTGAGGTAAGGCCATACAACATTCAGGTATCGGTTCTGTGCCCGCCCGACACCAGCACACCAGGGCTTGAAATCGAAAACAGGACCAAACCGGAAGAGACAAGGGAAATTTCCGCAAATGCAAAACAGATGCACCCGGATGAAGTTGCAAAAGCATTGCTAAAAGGGATTGAAGGCCGCAGGTTTATGATCATTCCCGGGTTTGACGGTAAACTGACATGGATCTTGAAACGGATGCTTCCGGGCCTGGTGGAAGCTGTGATGGATGCGAAGATTCGAAAAGTACAAAATCAAAAATTGTAGGGGCGGTTCGCGAACCGCCCCAACGGGAATCCTGTCACGAAAAAAAATTCACGGCATTTTGAAACAAAGCCAATCCCATGGTGGTTTCCGGAGGCCATGGATTCTGGTTTCGTTTGGAGATCTCTTTCAAACGAGTCCAGTCCGGATGGTTGGTCGGGTGGTGATAGGCTTCCGGATGAGGCATCAGGCCGAAAACTCTACCGGTTGGATCGCATATTCCGGCAATATCGAGCACGGATCCATTGGGGTTGTCCGGGAAAGCCTGGTTGGCAGGCTGGTTGTCGCGGGTTGCATACTGGAGTACAATCTGATTGTTTTCCAGTAATCGATGAAGTGTCTTTTCATCGGCAAAAAATTTTCCTTCGCCATGCCTTACAGGTAGTTCAATGGTATGGATGTCTTTTGTAAAGATGCAGGGGGATTTGGGATTCACCCTCATGTTGACCCACTGATCCCTGAAATTTCCGCAGTCATTATAGGTAAGGGCAACGCTTCGGGTCGAGTAATCATGGTCAAATCCCGGAAGCAGGCCCAGATTGACAATGGTCTGGAATCCATTACAGATTCCGATGACGAGATTTCCCTTGCTGATAAAATCAAGGATTTTTTCGCCAATGTTGGTTTTCATCCGTACAGCCTGCACGACACCGGCGCCATGGTCGTCCCCCCAACTGAATCCTCCTCCAAAAACCAGAATCTGAAATGCATCCAGGGAAATGCTTTCATCAATGATGGAATTGATATGAACCCGGGATGGGATACCCCCTGCAAGCTCAAAGGTGTGGGCTGTCTCATGGTCGCAATTGAGTCCATATCCGGTCAGAACAAGAACATTTACATTGGCTTTCATATCAGATCTCCAAACGGGCGTTTCCAGGCAGCTTTCAGATCCTGAACAGATGCGGATAGGATCTGTCTGGCATCTGTTCCATGAATGACAAGGTTTCCGGTTTCCGTAACCTTTCCGATCATTGCGCAGGGAAAATCCAGAAACATTTTTTCAAAGGTTTCTTGATGGTTGGGATCGATGGTTACGATAAACCGTCCTCCGGATTCAGAGAACAGCAGGGTATCGTTCCGGTTTACACCATCTGATGGAACCTGGAACAGGTCGATTTCCATTCCAAGGTTACCGCCCATGGCTTTCATGGCAAGATGAACACCTAAGCCCCCCCGGTAAATTCCGTGAACCGATGCGATGATATTTTGAGTGATTGCCTGGTTCAGGGTTTTGTAAACCGGGAAAAACTGTTCTGGAAGGATATGGGGAACATGGGAACCGACATATCCCAGATGTTCATAATATTCCGATGCACCCAATTCATTTTTTGTGATTCCGACAATATAAATCAGGTCGCCCGGAATTTTAGCATCCATGGTAACGCAGTTTTGAACATCCGGAACAATACTGGTGACCGAGAACTGCATGGTCGGGAGCCCGGATACCTTGCGTGTTTCACCATAGGGTCCGGTCAGGTGGCCATCCACATACATGCTGTCTTTTCCGGATAACAGCGGGATTCCATAGGAAAGACAGGTTTCTCTCAGGGCCTTGCAGGAGCGGACAAGCTGTGCGGCTTTGAACTTTCCGTCCGGATTTTTTTTCGGGTGAAACTGGATATCCGGCCAGCAGAAATTATCCACGCCTCCGATCTGGTCCGGGTCAGCGCCGACAGATACAAGCCGCCGGACAGCTTCGTCAATGGTGCAGCTTGTCATATGGTATGCATCAATGGCTGAGTATGCCGGCAGCAGGCTCTGGGCAAAGGCAAGGCCTTTTTCAGAATGGAGCACCGGCCGGATTACAGAAGCATCGCTGTTCATGTCCCTTTCCGCACCCACAAGCGGTTTGATCACGCTGGTTCCTTGAACTTCGTGGTCATACTGTCTGGTAATCCATTCCCGGGAGCAGATGTTGGGTCTTCCCAAAATATCCAGAAGAAGGGCAGTGTAATCCCGGGGTTCACCGATTACCGGTTCTGTAAGACCGCGTGTTTCCGGAGAGATCCATTCTGCGTCAAACTGCCATTGGGGAAATCCGGACGACATGAGATTCAGGTTGATGTAAGCGCAGGTTTTGTCATTGTATGTGATGTGAAGTTTGCCGGAATCCGTGTAGTTTCCAATCACACTGCTTTCGACAGCATGTTTGTGAGACAGCGCCATGAAACGATCCAGGTGATCTGGTTTCACGGCAACGGTCATTCGTTCCTGGGATTCTGAGATCCAGATTTCCCACTGATTCAGGCCTTCATATTTCAGGGGCACTTTTTCCAGTTGCACCTGGCAGCCGCCTGCATATTCGGCAGATTCACCCACAGAAGAAGACAGGCCTCCACCACCGTTATCGGTGATAAATGAAATCAGACCTTCATCCCGGGCTTCCAGCAGGAAATCATGCATTTTTTTCTGTGTATATGGATCGCCGATCTGAACGTGTCCGGCTGGTGTGTTTGCTGAAAAGGTCTCAGATGATGCGGTTACGCCATGAATCCCATCTTTCCCAACCCGGCCCCCGCACATGATGATCAGTTCACCCGGAGAGGTTTTTTTCTGTTCAGCGGGCATGCCCTTTACTTTTGCAGGCATGATACCCAAAGCAGTTACAAATACCAGGCATTTACCCATATAACCGTCATGAAACAGCACCTGGCCAAAGGTTGTGGGAATACCACTTTTATTGCCGCCGTCCTTGACTCCTTCGATTACACCATCCAGAAGTCGCCTTGGATGAAGATGCGGTTTCAATTCTCCCTGATAATCCCGATGCCCCACGCAAAACCCATAGCTTCCCATAATGAGTTTAGAGCCTTTGCCTGTGCCCAGCGGATCACGATAAACACCGACAATGCCGGTGATGGAACCACCATAGGCTTCCATGTTGGATGGGGAGTTGTGGGTTTCTCCGGTGATGACATAATAATGGTCGGAATCAAACCGTCCGGCTCCTGCATTGTCCCATAAGACAGAGACAACCCACGGTTTTTTTTCTTTTAAGGCAAGGGTCGGGGCCTCAATGCAGGTTTTAAACAGGTTGTTGATCACCTCTTTTTCCCCTGTAGTTCTGTCAGTATAATGGAAACACCCCCGAAAGGTGTTATGGTTGCAATGATCGCTTCTGGCTTGGGAAATGTATTCAAGCTCGATATCCGTGGGATCGGAAAGGCCAACTTCTGCCCGTCCCGCACTCACATCCGGATCCAGAAAATAGGATCGGATAGTCGGGATATCATTGGGATTGAGGGCAAGATTCCGCTCGGCACTTATTTTTTGAAGGGTCTGGTCGCTGTCAATGGGAATGGTGGTAACGGTTGGAATGTAATCCAGTTTTACACTGGGAATGATGATACCGGTTCCAATGAGCTTATCCCACTCCTGTATTGAAATAATGCGCCATTGCTGGATAATATCGTTTGCCAGGAGCTCACCGGCTATTTTATCCACATCGTCATAGGTGAGGTTTTTTGCCTTGATACAATACCGTTTGGATGTATAAACCGCCTCGTTTGGCCCGAGTTTGATTCTAAGCTGGTCTTCGATTGCCTCAACAGCAGTGCTTCCGGGATTGTCCTTTACACCCGGACGAAAACCGACCCAGATGGTCCAGTCGAAATCAATAGAGAGCGGAGAATAGGAAGAGATCTGGGTTACCGGGTTAGTGAAGATTTCAGATCGGATAGCTGTGAGCTGTTCCTGGGTCAAATGGGCATCAATGGTAATGACATGGATGGTTCGAACAGAGGTAAGTTCAAAACCAAAATAGTCTCTTGCCTTTTGACATACCTTTTGACCTTCTGCATCTGCAAGATCTGGATTCAGTGTGATTTCAAGTTGGTTTGGCATGGGTTTGACCCGTTTTGTTAAAAGAAGTTCAAGGCATTACCGATGTAACTCATCACATTGTACCGCATTACGTCATTATAGAAAACAAATATCATGAGCAAAAGCAATACAAACATTCCACCCTGCTGAGCAATTTCCCGAACCCGGATGCTGACCGGTCGACCCCGGATGGCTTCAATCGTGAAGAACAGGAGATGCCCGCCATCCAGGACAGGGATCGGAAGAAAATTGAGAATGGCCAGATTGATACTGATAAATGCAATAAAGTATAAGAGGTTTTCAATCCCTTCTTTTGCCTGGTCTCCAGCCATCTGAGCGATCATGATCGGTCCTCCAAGGTTGTCTGCTGAAATCGAACCCTGGATTAATTTGCCAATGCCGACGAACATGAGTATCGAAATTTTATAAGTTTGGGAAAGGCTTTCCGAAAAAGCCTGGATTGGGTTCAGCTTTTTGGAATACACATCCCCGGATGCGGTAATTCCGACAATATACCGTTCAATATCTTCGCCAAACATGTTCTTGTCCGGTTTCAAGACCGGTTGAACGTGAAGTATCTTCACATCATCGCCGCGTTTGACGGAAAGAGCAAGGATCTCTCCTTTACTCTGCCCGATCCGGTCAGCCATTTCTTCCCAGGTGGATACATGGGTATCGTTGATTGCAAGTACCAGATCTCCTTCCTGAATCCCTGCTTTTTCTGCTGGTGATCCTTCCTGAATTTTTCCCACAATAGGTTTTAGGGTATGGGTTCCGTAAATCTGAAAAAAACCAAAGAAAATAACAATGGCCAGGAGGAAATTGAACAAGGGGCCTGCAGCGACAATACCGATTCTTTTAAAAACATGTTTATGGGTAAAAGACAGGGGAATGTCCTCGGGATCCAGTTCAGCATCCGGTTCTTCGCCGACCATTTTTACATACCCGCCAAGGGGGATGGCAGAAATCCTGTAATCCGTGATTCCGATCTTTTTTCCAAAAATTTTCGGACCAAAACCAAGAGAGAATTTTTCGACGCCGACTCCGAACAGACGGGCAACCAGAAAGTGTCCCAGCTCATGAACAAAAATTAATACCCCCAGGACAATGATAAATGAAAAAAAATAACTCATATTGAAACCAGTTCCTATACAGGATTTTCTCCTGAGTTTTGAATGTTTGTAATGATCTCATAGGCCTGATGCCTGGCCCATTGATCAGCCTCTTTAATATCAGACAGGTTCGGTTGTTTGTCAATCTGATGGCAATTCATGGTTTGGCCGATGACATCCGGAATTTGAATAAAGGCCAGTTTTTGATCCAGAAAGGCTTGAACTGCGATTTCATTGGCCGCATTCAGTACTGCCGGAAGGGTTCCTCCAATCCTGCATGAATTAAAAGCATGGGCAAGGCAGGGGAATTTTTCCAGATCCGGGCGTTCGAAATCCAGTCTGCCGATGGCGGCAAAATCCGGCACCGGCTGGTTGATGGGGAGTCGTTCAGGCCAGGACAGAGCATAGGAAATAGCCCCTTTCATATCCGGGATACCCAGTTGCGCAATTACGGAACCGTCCTGAAATGCAACCATGGAATGGATAATGCTCTGGGGATGGATAACCACCTCAATCTGCTGCTCTGATATATCAAAAAGGTGCTTGGCTTCAATTACTTCCAGACCTTTGTTCATCAGCGTGGCAGAATCAATGGTGATTTTTTTCCCCATTTCCCAGTTGGGATGATTCAGGGCGTCTTTGATCTGAATGGAATCAAATGTGTTCCTGGGGCGATGCAAAAAAGGCCCGCCGGATGCGGTTAACAGAATTTTGGCAACGTCGGATTTCCGCTGGCCGGAAATGCACTGAAAGACCGCACTATGCTCACTGTCAACCGGCAGGATCCGGACATTGTATTTTTTTGCCTCCTGCATGATGATTTCCCCGGCCATGACAAGTGTTTCCTTGTTGGCCAGAGCGATCTCTTTTCCAGCCTGGATCGCTGCCAGGGTGGGCAAAAGTCCGGCAGATCCCACCATGGATGAAACCACCATATCGACTCTGCTGTGGGTTGCAACAGCCTGGTAGCCTTCTTCCCCAAACAGAATTTGAACAGAGATATCCTTTGGCAATCTCTTTTTCAGTTGATTTGCATAAGATTCGTCAAAAAGGGAAACCAGTTTTGGACGAAACTGCCGGATCTGTTTGGCCAGCAGCTCTACATCGCTTTTTGCCGCAAGTGCTTCAACGATAAACCGGTCCGGAAACATTGCAACGATTTGCAGGACATTTTTCCCGATCGAGCCGGTTGAACCTAATATTGAAAGATGTTTGATGGGGCAGGTCCGGTCCATTGTCAGACAATATGCTCCTTAAAAAAATAGAGTACCGGAAGCACAAACAAGATTGCATCAATGCGATCCAGTATCCCTCCATGCCCCGGAAGAATGGAACCGGAATCTTTGATATTTCCGACACGTTTCAGGGTCGATTCAAAAAGATCTCCGGTAGGGCCGATGATCCCGACACAGATGCAGAGACAGAATGTAATCCAGGTTGATATGTCCGGCAGGAAAAAGGATTGAAACCCCATACCGACAATGATGGTCAGGATAATTCCTCCTATGCCGCCTTCAATGGTTTTACCCGGACTCACCGATGGACAAAGTTTATGTCTGCCAAAGAAGGAGCCTGCATAAAATGCCCCGATATCGGCTGAAAAAACAAGAAAAAACAGAAAAAAAATCCATGTTGATCCTTCCGGGCTGTTGCGGATCAGTATGATACAAGTCAGCAAGAGAGGCACATAAATGATTCCAAGGGCTTGTTTGAAAACATCCTGGAGTATGGACGGATCATTTTTAAAAAGGACAATTGCCGCAAAAGCAGTAATGATCAGGTTGATTATGATTATACCCAGAATAGCATGTACGTGGTTTCCATGAGCTGAGTAAATCATCAGCGGTGCAGTTATAAAACCGGTAATGGTTATCGGTGTGAACAGAGATTTCTGTTCCGGATTGAAAACAATCCGGTAATATTCCCATAATGCGATAACCGATACAATCCCGATTAAAGTTGTAAATGCCATACCCCCCAGATAAATGACTCCAGCCAGCAGGGGTACTGCAATAAGCCCTGTGATCCATCTTTTTAAATGCATAATGTAACAGTTATTGTTCACCTGCATGAGAATTCTCATGCGTTGTGAATCATAAAAAAGTTATGTGAGCTAATTTCAAAAGTCTGTTGTTGTAGTTCCGGCGAAAACTAGACACGCAGTGAAGCGTAGCGCTATCCAGTATTTTCGGCTCTTTTCTGAGCACCGACTTTCGCCGGTGTGAAGCTTTTTAATAGTTTTGAAATTAGCTCATGTTGTTATTTTACCGAACCTACGATCACGACTCTGGTATTCTTTTAAAATGTGAAGATACTCTTCCTTACTGAAATCCGGCCAGAGTGTTTTTGTAATAAAAATTTCAGAATAAGCGATCTGCCAGAGAAGGAAGTTGCTGATTCTCATCTCTCCGCTGGTGCGGATCAGGATGTCTGGGTCTGGCATGTTGCGGGTGTAAAGATGACTGGAGATAAGATCTTCCGTGATCAATTCTGCTGATATTTTCCCCTGACAGGCCTCCCGTGCAATATCCCTTACCATATCCAGAATTTCCGTACGACTGCCATAACTCAGGGACAATGTAAGCTGCATACCCGTATTATTTTTGGTCAGCGCAATGGTTTCTTTCAGCGTGGTGCTGACGGGTTGCGGCAGGCGATCCAGTTGACCAATGGCAAAAAGGCGAATGCCATTATCCTGCATCTCCTGGAGTTCATTTTTTAAAAAACGATTCAGAAGCATCATAAGGGCAGACACTTCCGATTTTGGTCGTTCCCAGTTTTCAGTGGAAAAAGCATACAGGGTCAAATACTGAATGCCTATCTCACGGCTTATTCGGACAATGGTACGTACGGTTTCAGACCCTTGTTCATGACCTTTGACCCGGTTCAACAGCCGTTTTTTTGCCCATCGACCGTTGCCATCCATTATGATGGCAACATGAGCAGGCAATCGGGCAGGGTCAAGATCATCATTCCCCTGCTTCGTTGTATCAGAATTCAAGGATCTCTTTCTCTTTTTTATTGTATGCTTCATCAACGAGCTTGATGAATTCGTCGGTTATCTTCTGGATCTGATCCTGCGCTTTGAAATTTTCGTCTTCTGAAATATCCCCGTCTTTTTTCAGCTCTTTTGCCATTTCATTGGAATCGCGTCGGATGTTTCGGATAACAACCTTCCGATCTTCACACATTTTATGAACCTGCTTGACAATCTCTTTTCGTCTCTGTTCAGTCAGGGGCGGAATTGCGATTCGAATCAATTTGCCGTCGCTGGAAGGCGTTAGTCCCAGATTTGATTTTAAAAGGGCTTTCTCAATCTCTTTGATGACCGTCGCATCCCAGGGCTGTATTGTAATCATTCGGCTCTCCGGAACAGCGAGCGAGGCCATCTGGTTTAATGGCGTCAATGTTCCATAGTAATCAACACGGACACCATCAAAGATATTCAGGGATGCACGACCGGTCCTGACTTTTTTCAGGTCATTGTCAAGGGAAGCAAGCGCTTTTCCCATTTTTTCTCTGGTCTCTTCATAAATTGAATCAATCATAGCGGTTCACCATCCGATTGTTGTTGGTTTCGTTTGTCTACTAGTGATTGTCAACGTTTATCCAGTAATTTTGGTTCCGATGTTTTCACCGCAAACAACCTTGCGCATGTTCCCTTTATCCGAAAGTTTGAAAACAGAAAGGGGAAGCTTGTTATCCATGGCAAGAGAGATCGCAGTCATATCCATTATATGCAGCTGCTTTTCCAGAACATTCATGTATGTAGTTTCCTTGATAAACTTTGCATTCGGGTTTTTAACCGGATCAGAATCATATATCCCGTTTACCTTGGTTGCTTTTAGAAAAATTTCAGCGTGGATTTCCTGGGCCCTGAGAACGGCTGCTGTATCTGTCGTAAAATAGGGATTTCCGGTTCCTGCTCCAAATATGACAACGCGCCCTTTATCAAGATGCCGGACAGCCCTTCGTAAAATATAGGGTTCGGCAACCTCATGCATGGAGATTGCAGACTGGACCCGGGTCTGAATCCCTTTTTTTTCAAGAGCATCCTGCAGTGCAATGCTGTTGATCACTGTTGCCAGCATCCCCATATGGTCTGCTGATGTTCGGTCCATTCCATATGAACTTGCAGCAATACCTCTGAAAATATTGCCGCCGCCCACAACAATTGCAACCTGAACACCAAGGTCGTATATAGACCGGATTTCATCTGCAACAAACTTGATCATATCCGGGCTGATTCCAAAGCCCTGATCTCCCATCAGGGCTTCTCCACTCAGCTTCAGCAGAATCCTTTTGTAATTTGGGGTCGCCAAAAAGCCTCCTATCCTCCGATCTGGAATCGGGAAAAACGAGCGATTTTTATATTTTCACCAATCTTTGCAATGACTTCATTCAGAAGATCTGAAATGGTGATATCTGGATTGCGCACATAAGCCTGATTCATCAGACACGCTTCTTTATAAAATTTAGTCAGCTTGCCGTCCACGATTTTATCGGTCATGTTTTCGGATTTTCCCATCTCAAGGGCCTGGTCACGGTATATTGCTTTTTCCCGGTCAATGACTTCCTGCGGAACATCTTCAGGTGAAATTCCAGCAGGGTTGGTTGCGGCTATGTGCATGGCGACGTTTCTTGCGAATTCAATAAAATCATTATTTTTTGCCACAAAATCAGATTCGCAGTTTACTTCGACAATAACACCTATTTTCCCACCCAGGTGGATATAGGATTGAATGGTTCCCTCCGATGTCCCGCGGCCAGCTCTTTTCAAAGCAGTTGCCATCCCTTTCTTTCTGAGAAAGTCAACTGCTTTTTCAATATCCCCGTTGCATTCGGTAAGTGCTTCCTTGCAATCCATCATTCCGGCTCCGGTTTTATCCCGAAGCTCTTTTACTATTTTGGCACTGATTGTTGACATGAAAATTCTCCTGTAATTTATACATCAGCCGATTCTGATTCACCAAAGGTATCGGTTTCTTCGGTATAGTCTGCTGTTGATTTTCTGATGATTTCTATCACCGGGCCTTTTGATCCATCTGAAATAACCTTTCGTTCACCTGGTTGCAGACTGGAAGTTTTTGCTTTGGGTGAAGCTGTTTCTTTCTTATCTGTAACAGCTTGCTGTTTCTCTTCGTAACGCTGACTTCCTTCAATGCACGCATCTGCAATTCGAGATGTGATCAGGCGGATGGAGCGGATCGCATCGTCATTACCCGGAATGAGATGGTCAATATCATCCGGGTCGCAATTGGTATCGGCAATCGCAATGATCGGAATGCCAAGCCTGCGACCTTCACGGACAGCAATGGTTTCATTTTTGGGATCGATAACGAAAATTGCTCCGGGAATGCCGCGCATGTTTCGAATCCCGCCAAGGCTGCTGTCAAGTTTTGTTCTTTCTTTTCCGAGTTTCAGTCTTTCTTTTTTGGGGAACAAGTTAATGGAGCCATCATTTTCAATATCATTCAGTTGGTTCAAACGATCGATACTTTTTTTAATGGTCTGAAAATTGGTAAGCATTCCTCCGAGCCACCGGTTGTGGACATAAAACATCTCACATCGATTTGCTTCTTCGTATATGGATTCCCGCGCTTGTTTTTTAGTGCCCACAAACAGAAGGGGTTTTCCTTTTGCGGTTGTTTCGACAACAAAATCATAGATCCCTTTAAACATGCGGACGGTTTTCTGCAGATCGATGATGTAGATTCCATTTCGTGCCCCGAAAATGTATGGTTTCATTTTGGGGTTCCACCGTTTGGTCTGATGTCCAAAATGAACACCTGCTTCAAGAAGCTCTTTCATTGTTAAGTAAGCCATTGTTTTTTCCTTTTCATGTTGGTTGTTTCCTCCGTCTCCGTCATCTCAGTTCCCGACTTTTTTTCTAATCTGAAAAAAGCACCGGGGAACAGATCAAGAAACGTGTGGATGATATGTAAACCTGAAATAAGTATCAGATAATCAGGCGTTGTGCAATCGTTTTTTAGTTCTTTTTCAGCTTAAGGACACGGTGATGGCCTGCATAATCCTTAATGAATTCTATGCAGTTGTAAAAGCTGGAATTACCTGCGATTTTAAAAACTGAATTCATTTGATCAAAGCCGATTTCCAGAAGCAGATATCCTCCATTTAGTAAATAATCAGGAGCGGAATGGAGAATTTTTCGAATGTCTGAAAGTCCGTCATGATCTCCGTCCAGGGCGATGCGTGGTTCATACCGGTTGATTTCCGGAGCAAGTGTAGGGATGATATCCGTTGGAATGTATGGCGGATTGGAGACAATGATATCAAAAGAATGTTTATTCGGGTTGATCGCATCAAACCAGTTGCTGCATAAAAAATGTATGGTATCGGAAAGCCCGTGCTTTGCTGCATTTTTCCGGGCAAGGATTGCTGCTGCTGAAGAGCGGTCAGTCGCAAAGTAAACATTATGGGGGCGTTCGGAAGCCAGGGCAATGATGATAGCGCCTGATCCGGTACCGAGATCAAGGATCTTTTTGGGTTGGTCTGAGTGCTGGTTTGGCAAGAGGGCGAGAGTGGCCTCTACAATACATTCCGTATCGGGTCGGGGAATCAGGACATCTCTTGTTACTGTAAAGTCAAGTGACCAGAATTCTTTTGAACCAGTGATGTAGGCTACCGGTTCCCGATTGATTCGTCTTTGAATCAGGGTTTTGAATTGTATTAACTCTGAGCAGGAAAGGGGTTTGTCGTGTTGAATGTACAGATTGATTCGTGTTGTCTTAAGTGTATGAGCTAACAGTATTTCCGCTGTCATTCGCGGACTGTCGATTCCGTGTGAATTAAAGTAGGATTCGGTCCATTTCAGCAGGCTGATAATGGTCCACTCAGGCTCCATATGAATTGGCTGAGCTTTCATTCTGCATTGCCTTGGCCTGGAAATATGTTGTCAGACCTTCGACCAGTTCCATGATGTTACCCTCTAAAATATGCTCCAGTTTATAGAGTGTCAAGCCGATCCGGTGATCGGTCACACGTCCCTGTGGGAAATTATAGGTCCGGATTCTGCCGCTTCTGTCTCCTGTACCGACCTGACTTTTTCGCTCTTCAGATCGTTCATCATGCAGTTCCTGGGTCATTTTGTCTAACAGACGGGCTCGAAGGACTTTCATGGCTTTCACTTTGTTTTTATGCTGGGATTTTTCGTCCTGGCAGGTAACAACAAGTCCTGTAGGCAGATGCGTGAGGCGAACGGCTGAATCGGTCGTATTGACGCTTTGTCCACCGGGACCGGATGACCGGAAAACATCGTATTTGATTTCACTCAGGTCGATATTGAGTTCAACCTCTTCCACCTCGGGCAGAACAGCAACCGTTACCGCAGACGTATGAATCCTGCCCTGAGCCTCTGTGGCCGGTACACGCTGAACCCTGTGGGTGCCGCTTTCATATTTAAAGACACTGTAAGCCCCTTTACCATGAATCATGGCAACAACTTCTTTGAAACCACCTGCGCCGGAGATGTTTTTATTCATGATTTCGACTTTCCAGCCCCGGTTTTCCGAGTACCGGTTATACATCCGGAATAGATCAGCGGCAAACAAACCAGCCTCATCACCGCCTGTTCCTGCACGGATTTCAAGGATGATATTTTTTTCATCATTGGGATCTTTGGGGGTCAAAAGTTTTTTTAATTCGGTTTCGAGTTTTTCCTTTTCATTGGTTAAGGAGTCGATTTCCTCTTTGGCCAAGGCCTTTATTTCAGGGTCACTGTCCTTGAGAAGTTCCATGCTGTCTTCAAGATCGGACAATTTTTTCTTGTAAGCCCTGAAGGCAGCTACAAGCTCACTGAGATCCGCATGCTCCCGGCTGTACTTTTGATAGGCTGCTCTGTCCTGGAGTACATCAGGATCACTCAGCAATTGTTCAAGCTTTGAAAATCTTTCTTCAACCCCTAATAATTTATCAAACATCTCGGCTTCTCTGTAACTGAATTGTTACATCCCCATAGAAAAAATAAATCAATATCACAAGGCGTTATTGGTTTTTGGTTCTGCAAGAGATAACATCAAAACAAAGCCACCTGGTTTTCAGGTGGCTGTATTGTGTGGTCATATCTTTATCTGATTTCAGGTTATTGTTTTTTATATTTTTCATATTTTTTGTGAAATCGTTCAATTCTGCCAGCAGTATCGACCAGTTTTTGTTTTCCGGTAAAAAACGGATGGCATTTTGAGCAGATTTCTACACTGATATCTGTTTTTGTGGATCCAACCTCAATCTTGTTCCCACAGGCGCATTTGATGACCGTTTCTGCATATTTTGGATGTATATCGTTTTTCATTTTTATTTCAACTCCCTACGTAAAAAATTATGTATTCATAGCATCTAAAAATTGTTGATTATCTTTGGTTCCGCCCATTTTATCAAGCAAAAATTCTAAACTGTCAACAGGATTTAATGTCGCAAGTAATTTTCTTAATATCCAGACCCGATTCAGAACAGCTTCATCAAGCAGCAATTCTTCTTTTCGAGTACCGGATTTTTTGATATCAATTGCCGGGTAAAGACGTCTGTCCGATATTTTGCGATCCAGAACAAGTTCCATGTTACCAGTACCTTTAAATTCTTCAAAAATGACTTCATCCATGCGGCTTCCCGTATCAATCAATGCTGTGGCAATGATTGTGAGGCTTCCCCCTTCTTCAATGTTACGCGCTGCTCCAAAAAATCTTTTGGGCCTGTGGAGTGCATTCGAATCCACACCACCTGAGAGGATTTTCCCACTGGGCGGCATAACCGAATTATAGGCCCGGGCAAGTCTTGTGATACTGTCAAGGAGAATAACAACATTTTTTTTATGCTCAACCAGTCGCTTGGCTTTTTCGATTACCATCTCTGCGACCTGAACGTGACGCTCTGCCGGTTCGTCAAAAGTTGAACTGATGACTTCGGCATCTACAGTGCGCGCCATATCGGTAACCTCCTCAGGACGTTCATCAATCAGCAGGACAAAGGGGACAACATCTTTATGGCTGGATATGATTGCATTTGCAATGGCTTGAAGCAGCATTGTTTTTCCAGAACGGGGTGGCGACACAATCAGCCCTCGTTGACCGAAACCGATGGGAGTCATCAAGTCCATGATCCGGGTTGAAAAATTATTGGTATCGGTTTCAAGTCGCATTTTTGTTTCTGGGTACAAGGGAGTCAAATTGTCAAAAAGAATTTTTTCTCTTGCAATCTCAGGATCTTCGAAATTTATTGCTTCCACTTTCAGGAGTGCAAAATACCGCTCGGTTTCTTTGGGTTGTCTGATCTGCCCGGATACGGTGTCTCCTGTGCGCAGATTAAAGCGGCGGATTTGGGAAGGGGAAACATAAATATCGTCCGGACCTGGGAGATAGTTATAATCCGGTGCCCGCAGAAATCCAAAACCATCTGGGAGGATTTCGAGTGTGCCTTCACCATATATAAAACCATTTTTTTCAATTTGAGCCTGGAGAAGTGCAAACATTAGCTCCTGTTTTCTTAATCCTGCAGCTCCTTCAATTTTGAAATCTTTGGCCATCTTGGTGAGTTCGCTGATGCTTTTTTCCTTTAACTCGACGATGTTCATTAATTCTTACCCCGTTAATAGTTTTTATGTATTATGTAAAGTAACCGGTTTCCCTGTTCCGTCAGACATTCAGTCCATCATCCCCAATGCATCAAATCCCGCTGTCCTATTATGCTCCTTCGTCTTCTGAAAATGAATTTCAAGTGTTATGTGCAATGGTGAAGTTGATTTTTTTTTAAGTGGCCAATAGTGAATCCAAGATTTTTAGAAGAAGTGTGCGTGTTTTGTGATTTTTGTTCTATGATTGTAGAATGTTAATTATTATCTCCAAGCACGGCAGGCGCCTTAATTTACTAATAGAAGCTATAACATGAATATTTTTGTGTCAAGGGATTTTTTTGATTGAGCACAAAATTTCAATAGACAAGAGGTGGCGGTCAGGAAAAGGTTTCGAGTCCAGCTCTTGACAAAATACAACCATTTTAATACTAAGGCCGTTGTGCCAATAGACACTCTGATTTTGATATAGCTCATTTTATCAGTTGTATTTCTATTAATTCTAAACAGTTGTATGAATTTTAATATACATTGAACAAAAGGAGATTTTATGAACATTCTATTTTTTGGGCCAAACGGCAGCGGCAAGGGTACACAAGGAGCAATTCTAAAGGAAAAATATAGTCTTCCCCATATCGAGTCCGGTGCGATATTCCGTGAGAACATAAAAGGCGGGACCAAATTGGGTGCAGAAGCAAAAGCCTATATTGATAAGGGTGACCTGGTACCGGATGAGATCACCATTCCAATGATTTTGGATCGTCTGCAGCAAAGTGATTGTAAAAAAGGTTGGTTGCTCGATGGTTTTCCCCGGAATAAGGTTCAGGCAGAAAAATTGGATGAATCTCTGAAAAAGGCAGGGATGGGTCTGGATATTGTTGTGGAAATTATTTTGGACCGAGAGATTGCCAAAAACAGAATCATGGGTCGGAGACTCTGTGCAAATGACAACAATCACCCGAACAATATATTTATTGATGCGATCAAACCGAATGGTGATAAATGTCGTGTGTGTGATGGCGCGTTGACCACAAGAGCCGATGACCAGGATGAAGATGCCATTAACAAACGCCATTCCATTTATTACGACAAGAAAACCGGAACCATGGCTTCAGCTTACTATTTTAAGGATGTTGCAGAGAAAAAAAGAAAAATAAAATATATTGAACTGGATGGGAAACCAGGTGTAAAAGAAGTTACTGCAGAACTGGTTTCAAAACTGTAATCTGAGTTCAGCAATCTTGTCAGGCCGGAATGTGTTTGAATAGATGAATGGAGTAACAGGGAAAAAATTCTATTGCAAAGGTTTTATATTTGGAGTAATAAACAAAACTCTATTTGATTCAAATAACCATCATGAAAAATCTGATGGAAGAAAGGGGCGAGGAATTTGAAGGAGATTGAAGTCAAGGTTCTTGATAACGACTTGGAAAAAGCAATGCGGATTTTAAAAAAGAAGATTCAGAATGATGGTCTTTTTAAAAGATTGAAGCTCAAAAAAAGTTTTGAAAAACCGAGCGAATATCGGCGGCGCAAGGAAAGAGAAGCTGTGAGAAGGCAGCGCATCGCTGCTTCCAGAAACCGATTTCGAAAAACTAGGTAACCGCCCGTTTTTTAATGTCTAACAAACCCGGCATGGACCTTTTTCCCTGCCGGGTTTTTCTATTCCATTATGATTCAATTTTTGACTCGTAGGGGCAGGCCCCTGTGCCTGCCCTTTGTGTGATATTATATAGTGTCAACATGAAAGCAAGTCTGGATGAGTATCAACATCGAGTTTGATAAATGCATTTCTGAGATGTACGGATTGCGTCGTTTCGGCATTATTCTGGGCCTTGAGACCACGAAAATTATTCTTCAGGGATTGGGTAATCCCCAGGATCAATTTGCCTCAGTGCATATTGCCGGAACAAACGGGAAAGGTTCGATTGCGTCTTTCATCAGTTCAATACTCAGGGAATCGGGTTTCAAGGTTGGCTTGTACACCTCCCCGCACCTGGTTCGGTTCAATGAGCGAATAAAAGTCAACAACCAGGAAATTTCAGATCAGGAGGTATTGGAAGCTTACAAGGCGGTGAAGCTTGTCGGATATGGCGAGCGGGAACCAACCTTTTTTGAATATACCACAGCAATGGCTTTTTACCACTTTGGTCAACAGGATATTGATTGGGCCATTATCGAGACCGGAATGGGCGGAAGAATGGATTCGACCAATGTCCTCAATCCGGCTGTTTCCGTGATTTCGAATATTTCCCTGGAACATCAGAAGTATCTTGGCGATACGCTGGAACAGATCGCTTTCGAAAAGGGCGGTATTATCAAAGATGATACTCCCGTGGTTACCGGCGCTACGCAAGAAAATGTTCTTTCTGTTTTTCAGCATCTGGCAGATGAACGGTCTGCACCGCTTTACAGCCTGGGGAGGGATTTCAGAGCAGAGCCAGGCGGGCAAAATAGATTCACCTATATCGGACTTCATGAAACATGGCATAACCTTCAGACAGGCCTGCAAGGCAGACATCAGGTTGATAATGCGGCGATTGCATTATCAGCTTGTGAAATTTTAAAAATGGGGTTCGGAAAACAGCCTTCCATTGCCATTCCAATGAATGCTATAAAGGATGGCCTGAAGAAAACAAGATGGCCGGGCCGGCTGGAAAAAATAATGGATTCTCCGCTTGTGATTCTGGATGGAGCTCATAATCTGGCTGCTGTCCGGATTTTATCACAATATATTACGGAAGAGCTGTCCAACCGGAGAATTACTCTTGTTGCCGGAATTCTGGATGACAAATCCTATGAAGCCATGCTTCAGAATTTGCTTCCCCATTGTGCCCGTGTGATCCTTACCCGTTCCAAGATTGATCGCGCCATTGATCCGGTGATCATGAAGCCTGTTGCAGAACGATATATATCGGATGTAAAAATTGTGGATGATGTGTGCGCGGCTGTCCAGTATGCGCTGGAAACTGTATCACAGGATGAGGCAATTTGTATTTCCGGTTCCCTGTATGTTGTTGGAGAAGCAAGGGGTTTTTTTGAATCCAGGGGAATTGTTTAAAGATCTTTCAGGCACGGCAAA
>PNOB01000036.1 GCA_013824585.1 Desulfobacterium sp.
GCCCAGAAATGCGAAAAAGAAATATGGATATGCTGGAAAATTTTCTTATTCCCTTGACAGGGATTTCTCATCCTGCAATATTCTGTTCCAAACAACCGAATTCCCATAGAATAAATAAGCTTTATTCAGGAGAACCTTATGTCCATACCTGTTCGACCGATTCTTCCAAGCCCGGGAAGACTTGTATCCAATGGGCGATTTAATCTTGGAACCTTCAAGGAAGAGTTCACGGAAATCAATCCTCTTGATGTGGAAATCGGCGATTTATTTCCATATCCACGTGCTTTTAAGAATTTCCGCTTAAAAGAGTGGCAGCATTTTGCATTGGTCAATGAAGAATACTATATCAGTCTGGCACTTTTTAATGCAAAAACTCTGGCGCTGGCCCAGGTGTGTCTTTATGACCGAAAATCAGGCAGTATCCATTTTTATGAAAAAAAGACGCTTCCGGGTAATATCCGTCTGCCCCAGGCTCTCTGGAATGGTCATGCATCCATTCACCAGAAAGGATTTGAAATAGCTATTCACAACGAACTGGCCGAGGGCCTGCACACAATATCTTTTAAAATCAATGCGACAAAAGGGTTGCCCGGTGTGGAAGGCCGGTTCACCTGTTTTGAGGATATGCGTGAATCTGAGCCCATTGTGGTTTGTCTTCCCCTGAAAGAGAATCGGGCCATGTATTCGCATAAATATGTATGCCCCATCGAGGGTGAGTTGACCCTATCCGGGAAATCAATATTATTTTCACGCAAGAACAGCTATGGTCTGGTGGATATCCATAAGGGTTATTATCCGTTTGTCATGAAATGGCATTGGGCGACTGCCGGCGGGTTTGATCCGGAACATGGTCTTGTGGGTTTGAACCTTACGGATAATCAGGTCAAAGATCAGCATGCTTATAATGAAAACTGCATCTGGTTGAATGGCCGGTTGCATCTTCTGCCTCCTGTCTGTTTCACCTTCCTGAAGGAGGATTTGTATAAACCATGGCGCATTCAGGATCAAGATGGGATGGTTGATCTGACATTCACACCAGAAGTAATTCGCACGGTGGATATCAATGCATTTGTTATAAAAACTCAATATCGTGGACCTTTTGGATCATTCACAGGACATTTAAAAACAGCAAGCAAAGATGTGATACAGGTGAATCGTTTTTTTGGTATGTGTGAAGATTTTTTTCTGCAAACATAGATCCCGAATATGTTTTCCATCTGCTAAAGGAAGAGAAAATGGAAAAGAACAATAGCCTTTCCTGCTGGAATTGTAAAAAAACAATCGAAAAGATGGGCATGAACTGCCCTCACTGTAATGTTTTTATCGACAAGGAAATGATCGATCGCATTGCATCAGGCGGGATAACGAAGCTGCCTTCCTGCGGTTTGCATCCGGGGACCATTTTTGATGAACGGTATGAAATTATCAAACCCCTTGGCAGGGGTGGAATGGGCGTCGTCTACAAGGCCCATGATAAGTATATGGATCGGGATGTGGCATTGAAACTGATCCCCAAAGAACTTTCCATGGATCCGAAGGCAATCGCGGATTTAAAGCGTGAAGCCGCAATGGCGCTTGATCTGACACACGAGTATATTGTACGGCTTTATAACCTGGATACCTGGGATTCTTTTACATTTGTCACCATGGAATATGTCCAGTGCGGAACCCTTTCACACCTTATGGTTGAAAAAGGCGGAAGCCTTTCTCTGAACGAAGCGCTTCCGCTTTTAGTCCAGATCGGGCAAGCACTGGATTATGCCCATAGTAAAAATCCACCTGTAGTACATCTGGATTTAAAGCCGTTGAATATTTTACTTACATTTGACGGGTATGCGAAAATCACAGACTTTGGCCTTGCCAGAGTGCTGCGGGATCTGGCTACCCGTGTCTCTGCATGGGAAGCGGCGGGATCGCTGGCATACATGGCACCGGAGCAGATTCGAGGGAAGGGGATCGGCACCTGGACAGACATATATGCGCTTGCAGCCGTTGCCTATGAACTGTTATCCGGTCAACCTCCTTTTTATACAGGGGATTTGAGATGGCAGATCATGCATGAAACAGTGGACCCGATTCCGAATATGCCGGATCATGTCAATAAGGCTCTTCTTGTTGGTCTTGCAAAGGACAGTTCTCTGCGCCCGAAAACTGCCGGGGATTTTGTAAAAATGGTTTCCGGGGAGCTTCCGGTTCCGGATATCCATAAGATAATAGGGCCCAGGAATGAAAAAGCTCGTAAGGGTGATGATGTAGAAACAGAGGAATCGTCCGTTTGGAAAGAGGAATGGTTTGAGACTTTTGTGACGGACGAAGAGAAAATACCTCGAAAATCTGTAAAAAAGCCTGTTTTTGTATACAGCGTTATTGCGTTTTTATGCTTGCTTGTGCTGGCTGAACTGGGCTGGATACTAAGTTCGCAAAAGGATAAAAACGGCAATACAGTGGATCGGCTCATATCCTTTTTCATGCCGGATAAAAAAGAGCCGGTACCATCTGCCGGAGATCTGCCCTCTCTTGAGAAAAAAATCATCATTCCAAGCGAAGATGAATCCAAGAAAAAGAGTACGTCGTTCAGGATTCCATTGCAGGAGGAAAAGGAATCGGCCCCGCAAACGATCGGTCAATTATCGCTGGCAACTTCTCCAAGTGAAGCCAACATATGGATTGATGATCATCAGAAAGGAATTTCGCCGCTTATTGTTAGAGATCTGCCGGAGGGCGCGCATACTGTAAAGGCCGTAAAAAAAGGCTTTCAACCCTGGCTGGGTGAAGTGCTGATTCAACCATCACAGGTTTTTGAATTGCAGATAGACTTAAAGCCCCTGCTTGGATCCATATCGATAGACAGCAAGCCAGGCGGAGCATCGGTTTTTGTTGAAGGAATCCAGGTGGGGACAACCCCGGTTACACTGAAAAAAACAATATCCGGAAGACAGTCGATTGAAATTCAAAAAAAGGGGTATGAAAAGTGGCAAAGCGCAGTTGATATCTTACCGGATACAGACAATGACCTAACCGCGACACTGGTACCTCTTCCGGGAAAACTCAGTATTACAAGTATCCCGGCAATGGCGGATGTCTATATATCCGGCGAGCGGATCGGTAAAACTCCTGTAAAAATGGTTGAGGTCAAAGAGGAGAATGTGTGGGTGGAGATAAAGCTGCCTTGCTATGATTCAATAAAGAAGAATGTTTCTGTTTTGCCGGGCATGGAAGAAGAGACTAAATTTGTTTTAAAGCCTTCGTGCGGAGATATTGTTGTCAAGAGTCAGCCGGAGGGCGCAGATTGGTTTTTAAACGGTGAATTGATGGGGAAAACACCCGGAAAAACAAAGGCCCTTGAAAAAGGGACATATACCATCAAACTTAAAAAAGAGAAATATGCAGATTGGGAAACAGACGTTGTGATTCATCCTCAAAAAAATGATCCGATCGTCGCTACATTGGACCCGATTGCTGAATTGGCCGGAAATGTTAATATCGATCCGATTACAAAAATGGAATTTGTCTGGATTGAAAAGGGCTGTTTTCAGATGGGGAGCTCTTTTGATGACAAGGATAAAAGTTCAGATGAAAATCCGGTTCATGCAGTTTGTCTGGATGGATTCTGGATTGGGAAACATGAGGTGACCCAGGCACAATGGATAAAAATTTCCGGAGATAATCCTTCGTCGTTTCAAAAAGGCGGAGATTATCCTGTGGAAAATGTATCCTGGAATGATGCGAAAAAATTCATTTCCAGGCTCAATGAGATAAGCCAGGGCAAAGCGATCTATCGTCTTCCCACAGAAGCGGAATGGGAATATGCCTGCCGGAGCGGGGGCAAGCCCGAGAATTATTCAGGAAGCAGCACCCCTGATCTGGTATCCTGGTACAAGGATAACAGCAAAGGCACAACCCAATCTGTTGGAAAGAAAAAACCCAATGGGTTTGGTCTGTTTGATATGAGCGGAAATGTATTTGAATGGGTTGAGGATGTTTATCTGGCAGATGCCTATCTGCGCCATAAACCTTCCAATCCGCTTTACAATGGAGAAGGTTCATACCGGGTTTGCAGAGGTGGAAGCTGGCTTTTAGGCAGCAAAGAAAGCAGATCCACAAATCGGAGTTATTATTACGCAACCAGTCGAAACTACAATCTTGGATTTCGTGTTGTCAAAAATCCATAAGATGAAACAGCTTCAATTATTGGATATATTGAGGCATTTTCAATGAAAAAGTGTCGTTGAAAAACATTAGTTACCATCAAAATAAAATTCTCTGGGCTGTGGAGACAAATTCCGGGCTCATCCGATCCCACAACGAGGATTATTATATTGCCCGTCCTGCTTTTGGATTGTGGATTCTGTGTGACGGCATGGGCGGTCATGCAGGAGGCGCTATGGCAAGCCGGGTTTGTGCTGAAACCATCGCGCATTATATTATTCAGGGAAAAGATCTGGAGCAGGCGATTCAGCTTTCTCATGAAGCAGTGCATAATCTGGGAAAACAAGCGTCCGATCAATCCGGGCAGCCGTGTAGTACGGTTGCCGTATTATTGATTTCAAAAAGACAGTGGACAGTTGCATGGGCGGGTGATACACGGGTTTGGTTGTTTGAGAAGAAGAAGTTACAGCAGATTACCAGAGATCATACCGTTGTCCGGAAGTTATTGGACTGGGGTGTTATCACAGAAGCGGAAGCGAAAATCCATCCGGACCGGCATAAAGTAACCAGAGCGATCGGAATCGGAAAAGAACACCCCGAGATCAGCATCAAGACAGGGGTATGGAATTCGGATCAGGTTTTTCTTCTGGGTACGGACGGAATGGCCTATCGTGATGAACCGGAAATCCTGTTGAACATACTCATCAATACGGTCAATCCGGATCAGGTTGTTGATGAGCTGGCCTACGCCAGTCTTCAAATCAGTGGCAGTGATAACTTTACAATTGCCGTGGTCGGACGATCCCTGGAAAACCGTTTTATCCGGAATGCTGTGGAAAAAAGCCGGGAGATATGGAACCGCCATTCAAAAATGGGAGGTCTGCTTCAACCCGTTCATTTTTAATCAATTGTTTTTGATTCCATCAGAAGGTGTGAAAACCTTTTTTTATTGATGAGCTTGATATGGTGAATAAACTTGAGATGTGTATTTACAGAAAAAAGGAAGAAATTTTACGTTTTTTTCAGAACCAGAATGTCAAATATCTGGAGCGGACAAGAATCGGGTGGGCGCCCCTTCTGAGTATGAGCCTGGAGAATACGCCGTATTATATTGAAAATAAAGAATTGTTTCAGGAGCTATCTCTCCGTTATCAAGAGGATCTCGAAAAAAACAACATGGCATCCATTTATATCAAGCAGGTTAGTCGAAAACTTGGGTTAGGCGTTTTTGCTGCAGAAAAAATCCCAAAAGATGCATTTATCGGGGAATATACCGGTGTTGTTCAGGAACCAACCTCCAACGCAGGAAGAGAAATGGGGCACGGGGGGTATGAATCTGATTTTTCATGGTATTACCTTGACCAGATTGAGGGTGCGCCTGAGCTTGAGATCAATGGGAGACTGGAAGGCAATGAAATGCGGTTTGTCAATCACAGTGAAAAATTCAATGTGGATGTCGAACACACGCTCTTTCACGGGCACTGGGTTATTTTTTTTAAGGCTGCAAGGACAATTCAGAAAGATGAGCAGTTGTTAATCAGCTATGGAGAAAAGTATTGGGACAATGATCTTCGAAAAATCTTGGAAATTTAATTCAATTTTGCGATCAAGTTAAGGGAATCCGGCCTTGTTTCACTCCGGGAAAATGAGGACAGGCCTTGAGACAAGCCATACATTCGATTCCATAATGGGCAAAGAAATTCAGGGTTACTATTTCCATAAAGCGGGTCATCCGGGTACTCTTGGCGATAAGCCATTTCATTGGACGAAGAAGCTTTTTAGGCGGCATGAGCACATGTTCAAGACAATGAGCCATGCACCGCAGCTTATTGATGCTTCCGGCGTCCAAGGCCTTAACGGGGCAGTTTCTTGCGCACTTGTCACATCCGTCCGGACAAATTTTCGAAAAATCCGGTTTATCGGTTACAGGTAATTCCAGTGTGGTGATAATCCCTCCTAGTCGCAATACATTGCCGTATGTGGGGTGAATCAGCAATGTGTTCTTGCCGAGTTTGCCCAACCCGGCCTCCGCTGCCGCGTGTTTTAAACTGATAAGGCCTTTGGGTTCTCCTTCATGAAACCGTATGGGACTGTAGGAAGGAATCGGAAGGGAAGGATATCCCGCTGTTTCCAGAAGGAGGCAGATTTGAATGGCCGCCTCATCCATGGTATGGTAGTAGGTACTGAATGCATTGACATAAAACATGTTGTGTGTCTCCGGCGGGGCTGCAAAGACGGAAACAGGCAGGGGTTTTGCAAATATCAATACACTCTCGGCATCCCCAAGATAATCAGCCGGCCTGAATCCCATCGGGGCTTTATGATTCAAGCTCTCTGCCGAGGCGGTGCCCATCAAAGGAATATGCTTTTGATTCAAAAAAATTTTTATTTGATCCATCAGATTTTGGTGCATGTTGCTTCCTTCCCGGATTCGCGGATCCGCTGAACATTTCGATTCATGATATGCCGAACCACATGTTGGAACATGGTTCTGCGCACTCCCTTTAGATTGGCGCCATGTTGCTGATAAAAAACATCCGGTGAATCAAAAATACCTAGATCCAATACAATGCTTTCGTTCTGAATATAAGTATGATCGCCTTGCCAGTCTATGGGCGGATTTTGCAGGTTTTTGGCAGCCACCCCAAATCCGCAGAACGGCCCCTTGATACTTTGAAATCGGTGCTGGATGCTTTGAAGATAAGATTTATCCAGGATGAACCCCTCCAGATTAATCCAGCGGTTTTGAAAATAAATTTCCGTCCAACTGTGGATAATATGCCTTGGGGCCAGCATATACAACAGTCCGTTGATCACCCCTTGCTGAACGGATTTGTCCACCATGAAGCCATGAAACCGACAGGGGATTTCAAGCTTTCGGAAAAGCGCCATGGCAAGCGATGTCTTGGTATTACATTGCCCGTATCCATCCCCCAGGATCCGGGATGCGTGAATATCGTCTGATTCATTATATCCAAAAGCAATTTCGTTTTGAACGAAATCATATACCGCCTGGATTTTAATGAAAGGGTCCAGTCCCTTCCAGCCACGACTGTCCGAAAGCCGGTTGAATACGGGTTGACTGAAATCCAGAATTCCTGTTTCCTGTAAATATGTCATCATTTCCATATGTCCTCCTGTTTGTTTTTACTTATTTTTATCAGGACGGGCAGGAAATTGCTTGAATAAACCGGTCATTTTTTAAAATATCAGAGGGCGAAAAACCGAACATCAGGCGGAAGGTTCGGCTGAGATGGGCAGAATCGGCGAATCCGGAAGCATGGGCTGCCTCGGTCAAAGAAATTCCGGATAATATATATTTCACAGCTTCGATCAGTCTCAACCAGCGTAAATACGGTCGGATGGGGATGCCGATATTGTTTTTAAAAAGGTGAATCAGGCGTGTTTCAGAAATGGCGAGTTCCGCTGCCAGCGCCTTGGTGGAAATTTTTTTGGTTTCCATTTCCCGCATCAACATCAAGGCGTTCTGAATCCGCGAATCCATAGCGACGGGGTCATTTTTTACAAACCCCAAGGTCGACAGGATATGGGAACAGATTTTTTTTGCCGTGTCGCAGGTTAACTGTCCGTCACCTACCAAGCGTATCAATTGATCCACCTTTCGAAGATCAAAAAGTGATTCAAGGCAGGTTAATGGAGATTTCACACTATATGTGCTGCTCAGATGGCGGCCTTCGGTTGATTCAGGTTCGATTAATAGCAGAATATGCCGGCCTTCGTCGCCTTGGAACTGGTGGGATATGTCCGAAGCGATGATGGACGCGTGATATAAGCCGGACTTGGATTCATGGATCAACAGAAACGGTTTATCCAAAGCAATGCATAGTTGGATGGCATGATGCCGGTGAGTGCTGTTATCCCTCAGGTTCCCGATGAATAAAGCAAGTCCATTCCATAAAAATAGTTGCGAACAGTCGGTCATTGAGGAATAAAGTCAACTGCTCTTGCCTCTACCATGGTAATGGCCTCTTCCGGACAGGTAATTTTACATAGCCCGCAGCCAAGGCATTTATCAGCAATGACCTGCATGACCGATCCATTGGCCGGAGTGTCTTTTGTTTCAATGGCACTGAAATAACATCGATCCTGGCAGGTTCCGCAGGCTGAACACAGATCCGGATCAATGCTTGCCTGAAATCGGCTCGGGTCACAAATTTTCAGCCCTTCCGTGATAATTAAAGGGAGTGCCTGACAACAATCTCCACAGCAATTGCAGATAAAGTGGCCTACATGTGCCTTGTTCATGGTCACGTGAACAAGACCTTTTTCTTCACATTCACGAAGGATTTTCAAGGCCTCTTCCTTGGTGACCTCGCGGCCGGACCCCCGGTCAATAGTGTATTTTGCGGCATTGTTTACCTGGAGGCATACTTCAAGAGGCATATCGCATTTATGGGCAATAAGGCGACAGGTGCATTTGGTTAAAGCCACGGTATCCGCAGATTCAATGATTTTATTTACGCTGTCAGCATCCAGCACCTGCTGTTTTCCGGAATCAATGGACTCCTGCACCGGTATAACCCTTGTAAACGGTTTGGGGAAAAATTGCTCGGCAAGCCGGGCAAAGCCAGGCCACTCTTCTTCCATAAACCGCTGCCATAAATCATGATATTCCCGGGATGCTTCCGCCCAAAGGATTGTGGCGTCATGAAACTGAATCATGTCCCGGCACATTTTATATCCGACTACACCCCCTTTGAATGATTTAAAGGCAAGTCCTTTATGATAGAGGGTTTTACAAAGGGACTCGACCTTGTCAAGTGGATGATTCGTTTTTTCTGCCAATTGTTCCGGTGTGCCGGGCATGGCCATAAGAAGCTCAGCCTCTTCTGTATTGGTGATCATTTCAAAAAGTTTGGGGATGATTTTTGATCCGGTCAGCATGATTTTATCGGTCATTTTTTCGTAAATGGTCTTACTCATTTCGCTCTCCTTGCACCATTGAATTCTGTATATCTGACTACACACTTATCGTACTGATATTGTTAAGTAAGGGCTATACATCATCTTTGATTAATACACAAGCGTTTTAACAAAATATTCAGCACAAACTCATTCATTGACTTTAGTAAAATTGCATAATAGAAGAGAATGCGAGGAGAATTTAAATGAAACACAATAAAATGACTATTAGGATGGCTGAATTTTGTAAAAAGTCATGCCCGGTCTGCACCAGGGGTAGAGAAAAAGGGAAGGGTATTTTATATCAGATGGTGAGATTGGAAGAAGATCTTTGTCCTGCGTGCAGGTCCTATCGGAAAGTGTATGGAAAATATGCGCATGAAAAATAGTCATCATTGCTTTTGCCGACTGACATCGCTTTATCGGCATTAACCTTTTATTCGTTACCGGAGTATTTTGTCATGTCTTGCATTTATCCCATAGGAGGGGGCAAGGGGGGCATTGGAAAAAGTTTTATTGCTGCCAATTTAGGCGTTTTACTTGCCAAACAGGGGAATCAGGTCGTACTGGTTGATCTGGATCTTGGAGGAGCAAATCTTCACACCTTTACAGGGATGACCAATGTTAAAACCGGGATGGAAGCCTTTTTAGATAAATCCGTCAAAAATTTAAAAGAAGTGGTTGTTCCCACGAACATTCATAACCTTTCCATTATCAGTTCAGTGAACTGTTCCATGGAGATTGCAAATTTGTCTGCCGCTCAAAAGAATAAGGTTATCAATGCCCTGGTGAAACTTCCCTATGAATATGTGTTGTTGGATCTGGGAGCAGGGACGAATTATAACACGCTTGATTTTTTCCTGTCTTCTTATGAAGGGATCATCGCCTTGACTCCAGAGCCTACCTCTGTTGAAAATGCATTTAAATTCATTAAGGCGCTTTATTTCAGAAAGGTGAAGCAGGTTCTCGGCCAGAATGATTTCAAATTATATTCTCAGCAGGTTGAAATGAATTCGAATGCTCTTGAGGTTACCTCACAGGTGATTGATACTGTTCTGGAAAAAGATCCGGAGAAGGGGGAAATCCTTCTTCAGGAACTGCAGAAGTTCAAGTTTAAATTTATCATCAATCAATTTCGAAAGACTGTTGGGACAAAGCTTGGTGAAAAAATTGAGAAGGTGTGCAATAAACATTTTTATTCTGAATTTCAGTTTTTGGGAAATGTATGCTATGATGAACGAGTTCATGATTCCATTTTTTCAAAAAATATATTTGTTAACAAATATTCATATTCCGTTAGTGCGATTGACCTGAGTCACATTGTCATCAAGTTGCAGGGAAACAGAGAATCTTCATCACCGCACACCTTAGGCCGTTATGAACGATTATAAGAAAATGAATTATTACGAAGTTCTTGAGGTTCCGGTCAATGCCTCTTTTTTTGAGATCAGGCATGCATACAAGGAAGCACTTTCTGTATATGGGGAAGATTCCTTGAGCACATATTCCTTGTTTTCCGAAGCAGAGAGAGAAACGCTGCTCAAAAAGATTGAGGAAGCCTTTCAAACGTTAATGGACGAAAAAAAACGATCGGACTACAACAATCAGCTTGTTAAGAATGGAGAGGCTGATCCTGATGATCTATTTCGGGATTATAACAAAAACTCCATACCAATTTTTCTGGCGCACAATGCAGTAGATAAAAACTCTTTTTTCAAAAAAGTGAAAAAAAAAGTCGGGGAGAGCAGTATCCAGAAGCTTTCCAGGGAAATTTTGGAAACAGAACTGATCGCGGGTCAGGACTTGAAAAAGCTGAGACAAGCAATCGGAATTGAACTGGAGGATATCTTTGAGGTTGCTCGAATCAGCATATCAATTTTGAAGGCCATCGAGAATGATGACTTTCAAAATCTGCCATCCCTGATTTATCTTCGAAATTTTTTAAAGTTATATGCTGAAATTCTTCATCTTGATCCGGAAAAAGTGGCTGACAGCTATATCATAAACATTTCTCTTCTGCAAAAATAGAAATGGGCCATGATGGAAACAAAGGGAAACATCATTTTTTTTTGTTTTATGCTGGTGTTTATTTTTTCATATACAGGGTGTGCCCATGGTCCGGTAAGACACCACACTCTTGGTTATTACAAATATGCAGGGCTGGAGTTCACAAAACGATCCTCTTGGCCTGTTATGCCCATTGCTTTGATAACAGGTCTTGCAACAGACGCTGTGTTGATTGTTGCAGATACAGCAGTAACTCCAGTTTCAGCGTGGATCATTCCCGGGGTGATCGTGAAGGTTAGTCCAGATGAAGAAACCAACAATATGGCAAACTTGCTGATTCCGACTTATCCTTTAACGCTTGCCAATATTGGTGCAATGGGATTAGGATCAGGTACAAAAGATGAGTATGAAGAGATTTTTGGCTATGAATCTTCTCTGTTTCAGGCCGGGATCTCAGATCGTTCTGCCGGAAAGCAGGAATCCCCATGAGATGTTTTTATTTGAGTTGAAAGGGCAGGTGTTCAGAGAGATCTGCCTTAGCCTTCTTCCCGGGCTCGTTCACTATCTTAAAAAGGGAGCCAATTTCAAAAGTCTGTTGTTGTAGTTCCGGCGAAAGCCGGACACGCAGTAAAGCGTAGCGCTATCTAGTATTTTCAGTTCTTTTCTGGACATCGGCTTTCGCCGGTGTGACGCTTTTAAACCGTTTTGAAATTGGCTCAAGGGATGTTAATTTTTTTTAGAAGCCTTACAGGATGTAAACAATTTTGACAGTTATCTTCGCTGCAGTCTGGCTATAATATTATTATCATATTGATATAACGGTTAATTTAGACATGCTCCGATTGGCATCGGTATTGCTTTTCCTGAATCCATATCTTTATCGTTAAAAGGCAGATGCCATAGGGAAACAGGAATGGAAAACAAATCATTAAACAGGAGGCATTATGTCCAAGAATGGCAGTAAACAATCCATGAAACAGAAAAAAGTAACCTTCAAATTTGTATCACCTGATGCTGAAAATGTATCCCTGGTCGGTAATTTTAATGATTGGGACAAAGCCAAACATCCCATGAAAAAAGAGGGTAACGGAGTCTGGTCAAAAACAGTAATCCTTGGTTATGGAGTCCACCAGTATAAATTTCTGGCAGATGACCAATGGGTTGAAGACCCGAATAATGAAAAACTGGCTCCCAATGAGTTTGGAACCCTGAACAATATCATTGATGTGAAGTGATCGGTTTCTTTTAATTCATTTTTTTTCTATCCTGAAGTGAATTGCTTTTAAAAAATGGTTAGAAAAACTTGGAAAACCATTCTGGAAGTAGAATATTGCCAAAAAATTGGATCCGCATCTTATGGTTACCGGAAAGGCCGGAATCAGGATGGATTTGATAAAAAGTCAATATGTTCCATCCGGTTTGTTATTGATTCTTGAAAACAGGAATTCGTCATTTTTTACGAATCGAATGGGTTTCAGGATTTTGTTATGAATCATAATTCAAAAAATCCACGTGTGCTTATTGTTACTCCAGAGGTGAGTTATCTTCCGGACGAAATGGGCACTAGTTCAAATTGCAGAAGGGCAAGGGCCGGTGGGTTGGGTGATATGTCGGCGGCATTGATTCATGCCCTCTATTACAAGGGTGTTGATATCCATTTGGCCCTTCCGGATTATCGCACACTATTTAATATTCAGGAGTCACAGCACAGCCAAAAAAATTTGAATCTTATTCGTCAAAAAGACTCCCTTGAGAGAATACACCTGGCCCAGGACAGCGCCTTTTTTCATGTAAATCGTGTATATTCGGGATCTGACCATGAAAATATCAGCATGTCCCTTGCTTTTCAAAGAGAGGTTATTAATCATATTGTTCCTGATATAAGGCCGGATCTGATTCATTGCAATGACTGGATGACGAGTCTCATACCGGCAATGGCCCGTGAACTGAAAATTCCATGCTTGTTTTCAATCCATAATATTCATACCGTACACACCCTTCTTTCTCGTCTTGAGGATAGTGGTTTGGATAGTGAGGTTTTTTGGCGCAATCTGTATTACAGCAGTTATCCAGGGGATTATAAGGAAACCAGAGACAAAATACCTCTGGATTATCTCGTAAGCGGAATCTTTGCAGCCCATTTTGTGAATACTGTAAGTCCTACATTTTTAGAGGAAATCATAACACGACAGCATGATTTTATCAGCGAAGCATTGATGCGGGAACTATCCAATAAAAAGGCAGAGGATTGTGCAGAAGGGATTCTGAATGCACCTGATCCTTCCTATGATCCGGAAAAGGACAGATCACTATTTCGCGAGTATTCTCCGGAAAGCCATTTGGATGGCAAGAAAAGCAACAAACTGTATCTTCAAAAAGAATTGGGACTGATAATCGATCCAGGTGCTCCGTTATTCTTCTGGCCGTCAAGGCTGGATCCAATCCAGAAGGGGTGTGAGCTTTTATCAAGAATCCTTTATAATGTTGTCTCCCGTTATTGGGATCAGAATCTGGAAATCGTTTTTGTAGCCGATGGGCCATATCAGAAACATTTTAATGAGATTGTCCGGTTTCATGATCTCTCGAGCAGGGTGGCGGTCTGTGATTTTAATGAACAGTTGTCTCGTATTGCTAATGGAGCGTCTGATTTCATATTGATGCCTTCTCGATTTGAACCCTGCGGTTTATCGCAGATGATCGGATCAATATATGGTGCATTGCCGATTGCCCGGGAAACAGGTGGGATACATGATACAGTTTCTCAACTGGATGTTGCAAACAACAGGGGGAATGGTTTTTTGTTTAAACCATATGATCCGGATGGTTTATCATGGGCAATTGATCAGGGTATGAATTTTTTTCAGTTACCTATTGCCGTAAAAGACCGTCAGATCAGCCGAATCATGAGGGAAAGCAAAAAGCGGTTTTGCTATGAAAAGACAGCCAGTCAATATATATCCTTATATGAAAAGATGTTGAACCGGCCCCTTGTTTGCCGGGAAAAGGAAAACAATCCGATGGTTGCAGATTTATGGCCATCATCCGGAAATCAATCACAGCGGTTAATCTATCAGTAAGGCATTACGTTATGGAAAAACAACAAAAGCCTGGCTAAAGACCTGGCTTTTGTTGTCAGGTTAAGCTGAATATGAGAAAGGGTGTCAGCTAATGAGCAGTTACCATTTCATCACACCGGTGTCGTATTTTATGGAAAGAGTAATTCTGGCACGATATGCGACCACTTTTCCGTTTTCAATTTTCATATCAAGTTTGGTTACCTCAGCAACCCTCATGTTAATCAATGTGTTGCTTGCTGTTTCAACTGCATTGGCAGCGGCTTCTTCCCATGAGTTTTTACTTGTTCCGACAAGTTCGATGATTTTATAAACGCTATCGTTCATACTTCCCCCCTTATGACAATAATTTTTCTGGCTGCATGTTTCAACAGTACTGAGTGATTCGTGTGCAACTGATTGTATCAGAAAAAGTAGCGGATATGCATAATTTTGTAAATGAAAAAATCGATTCCCCTTTCAACTAAATTGCATCACTATTTGTAAAACATCTGAGCCAATTTCAAAAGTCTGTTGTTGTAGTTCCGGCGAAAGCCGGACACGCAGTAAAGCGTAGCGCTATCCAGTATTTTCAGTTTTTTTGGGCATCGGCTTTCGCCGGAGTGACGCTTTTTAATCGTTTTGAAATTGGCTCATCTTATTTTTTTTATATGTTCCAGATAGTTTTCATGAGTCGGAATTTTACCAGAGATCGCACATACAGCACCCAGCTCTGCAGACCCGAGGAATACGTTGGTGTTATCTCCCATCCGGTTGGGAAAATTTCGGGTGGAAGTGGAAAAGGCCGTGGCATGGTCAGGAATACGAGCCTGGTTGCCCATACACAGGGAACATCCGGGGATTTCAATTCTGGCACCGGCTTTTTCAAATATTTCCAAAATCCCTTCTTTTTGTAACTGATGTCTGTCCATCTGCGTGGGCGGTGCGATCCACAGGCGAGTCGGAAGATCTGTTTTCCCCTTCAAGAGTTGTCCGACAGCCCGAAAATGTCCAATATTGGTCATGCAGGATCCAATAAAAACATCATCGATTTTTTTGCCGGCAACAGTAGAAAGAAGTCGAACATCATCGGGGTCATTGGGACATGCGAGAATGGGCTCTTTCAGGGAATCAAGGTTGATTTGAAGGGTTTCAGAAAAATCAGCGTCTTGATCTCTGGATAGAAGCACTGGGTTTTCAAGCCATTTTTTCATGGCAGTGATGCGTCTTAAAATACTTTCTTTGTGGCCATATCCATTTTTTATCATCTGTTCCAGAAGGGTCACATTGGTTTTCAGATAACAGATAACCGGTTCTGGGTGTAACCGGATTGTGCATGCTGCTGCCGAGCGTTCTGCTGATGCATTGGTCAGCTCAAAGGCCTGGTCTACAGAAAGATTTTCCAATCCCTCGATTTCAAGGATATGTCCGGAGAAAAGATTTTTTTTCCCTTCTTTTTTCACGGTCAGACTCTTATTTTGAATTGCAGTGAACGGAATAAAATTGACCAGGTCTCGTAAAGTGATGCCAGTTTGTATTTTTCCTGAAAATTGAACAAGAACAGATTTTGGCATATCCAGGGGCATTATGCCCATTGCCGCAGTAAAGGCTACAAGGCCCGAGCCTGCAGGAAAACTGATGCCAATCGGAAAACGGGTATGGGAATCTCCGCCGGTTCCAACTGTATCCGGCAGGATCATTCGATTAAGCCAGGAGTGAATTACCCCGTCACCGGGTTTTAGCACAATACCGCCACGATCAGAGAAAAAGGGAGGCATGGTGTGATGCATTTCAAGATCAACTTTTTTTGGATAGGCGGCTGTATGACAGAAGGATTGCATGACAAGATCTGCTGAAAAAGAGAGGCAGGCAAGTTCAGTGAGTTCATCCCGAGTCATGGGGCCGGTTGTATCCTGGGACCCAACAGTTGAGATCTTTGGTTCACAATAGGTTCCAGGCCGTATGCCGTCTGTTCCACAGGCTCTTCCCACAATTTTTTGAGCAAGGGTAAATCCCTTGCCTGTATCTTCTGGTGCAAACGGTTTTCGAAAAGTTTCTGAAGGTGAAAGATCTAAAGCAGATCGGGTTTTCTCCGTAAGGGAACGACCAATGATTAGCGGTATTCTGCCCCCTGCCCGGATTTCATCCAGAAGAACCTCTGTTTTCAGGTTGAATTGCGTGACAATCTTACCGGTTTCGGTGTTTACAACCTTACCATCATAAGGATAAATCTCAATGGTATTTCCATTTTGTATCTTACTGACATCACACTCGATTGGAAGAGCACCTGCATCTTCCAGGGTGTTAAAAAAAATCGGAGCGATTTTACCTCCCAGAATAACTCCTCCTCTGCGTTTATTGGGAACAAAGGGGATATCTTCGCCAATGTGCCAAAGAATGGAATTGGTAGCGGATTTACGGGAGGAACCTGTTCCAACCACATCTCCCACAAAAACAAGTGGATTTCCTTTGGCTTTCAGTTTGTTCATTATTTCAAGAGGGGCTTTTATCCGGTTTTTCAGTAGTGTTGTTGCATGCAGCGGAATATCCGGTCGACTCCAGGCTTCACCTGCCGGAGATAAATCGTCTGTATTGATTTCTCCATCAATCTTAAAAGCCGTAAGTGTGATTTTCTCCGGCAGTTCAGGTTTGTTTGTAAACCATTCTGCGGCTGCCCAGGAATCAATCACCTGTTTCGCATGAGGATTGGTTTTTGATTTTTCAAAGATCTCTGAAAATGAATCAAAAATAAGCAGGGTGTGGGATAGGGCTTGAGCGGCAAAGGGTGCAAGCTCTTTTATATCCAGCAGATCAATCAAAGGCCGGACGTTATAACCACCCAGCATGGTACCGAGAAGGTTTACGGCTTTTTGTTTATCCAGGCAGGGTACCTGTTTTTCTCCGTAGGCGATGGCACGTAAAAAGTCAGCCTTAACTGAAGCTGCAGGATCGACGCCTGGTGGCACCCGGTAGGTGAAGAGATCCATGTAAAATTTGTTTTCTGAAGCATCATCTACCAGCGCTTCGGTTATACACTTTACCTGGTTTGAATCCAGTGGTTTTGGAGGGATACCCTGTTTTGCCCGTTCATTTTTATGGTTACGATATTCAGTAATCATTCTGTTTGCTCTCATTGGATCATGGAATAAGGAAAAAAAAGGCCCGCTCCTTGTAGTAAAGGAGCGGGCTTTGTTCAATTCTATCAGATTGGCTTAGAGCCGAAAACCATAATTAATTACTCTACAGTTGACTCATAGTATTTGATCAGAATTTCAGCAACTTCAGGTCGAGAGAACTCTTTTGGTGGTTTGATACCCTTGCCAAGCATTTCACGAACCTTGGTTCCGGAAAGAAGAACAAAGTCTTCTTTGGTGTGGTTTTGCACCCGGTTCATCATAACAACCTTATTCAGCTTTTTAGAATAAGCCGTATGATCCGCTCTGTAGATATCAATCAGAAGGTCTTTTTTGGAGATATTGTCAAAAACGGTCTGTGCGTCAAAAGGACCATAGTAGTCACCAACACCAGCATGATCACGGCCTACAATCAGGTGGGTACAACCGCTGTTTTGACGGAAAATGGCATGAAGAACTGCTTCCCGAGGTCCGGCATACAGCATGTCAAATCCATAACCGGTAACCAGTACGGTATTGGGTTCAAAATAAACCTCAACCATCTTACGGATACAGGCATCACGGACGTCAGCAGGAATATCCCCTTTTTTCAGCTTTCCGAGAAGCATGTGGATCAGGATACCATCGGCTTTTTCATCAATATAAGCCATGCGGCAAAGCTCTTCATGTGCCAGATGCATTGGATTGCGGGTCTGGAAGGCAACTACTTTTTCCCAGCCCAGTTTGCCCATTTCTTCACGGATCTGTACAGCAGTTCTGAAGGTGTCGGCAAACTCTTTGTCAAAATAGGAATAGTTCAGTACCTGGATAGGACCGGAAATAACGGTTCTGCCAACGGTATTAAAGGTTTTTACACCCACATGTTCCATATCATCTGTTCCATATACCGCTTTGGTGATGGTTTTCATCTGTTCGTCAGTAAAGGTTTCGATGGCTTGAACGTCCTGAATCGCGATCACTGGATTACCAGCAATATTTGGATCCTTAAGTGCAATTCTTTTAGCGCCCTTCACAGCAGACGCGTCTTCGACCATGTTCAGTACAGGTGTGGGCCAGAACAGGCCGCTGGTGGTCCTCATGTCTTTTGCAACACTCATAGAGTCAGCAACATTCATGTAACCGGTAAGGGGGTTAAAGTAACCACCGCCCAGCATTACAGCGTTTCCTGCTGCTGCTGAACTGATAAGGATTGACGGAAGGCTCTTTGCCTCTTGGATCAGCTTGTCACGTTTGGCAGCATCGGCAACATACAGCGGGTTTAGTTTGTCAGAACCATGCGGTTTAATCATAATTTTCTCCTTTTGTGCATTTCTTTTGTAGCTTTTTTTTCTCTTTAGTCTTATAAAGGGAACTCCCTTTCCAAAAATCATCAACATATAAAAAGGCTTACCAGTGTAACTTCAGAGCAATGATTTCTGTTGGGGACGTTTTGATGTCACAACGCAATCAGAACATGATACGCCTTATTATAAAAAAGTGATAATTATCAATTGTTTTTTTCTATGTCAAGATGATATTATCGATAAT
>PNOB01000037.1 GCA_013824585.1 Desulfobacterium sp.
AAAATCGGGAATCTGGGCAGTTTTTCAAAGGTCTCATAATGCCTTCGCAGCAGAACAATGACAGAAGTGAAATAACTAACAGTTTTAGTCCAGTATAGAAACCCTTGCTATCTGAGCAAGGGTTTCATACTGGACTAAATATGGCGGCAGTACCTAAAAAAAATTAAAAATTCTGCAATAACGCTCATAAAACCAAAATCCACCAACATGGCAAAAAACAATGATAAATATAACCCACCTAAAATATTTCAAAAACAAGCTTTTTTTTTACTCAACGTAAAGCCTATGTGTAACTGGTCATTGATATTCATACAGTTTCTTGCTGTTTGAATTGCGATCTTTTCAATTTATTTCAAAGTTATTGCATTGGGGGGGATAAGCTCCCAAATATTTTTTTTCAGGTCAAGAAGGACGTCTGAGTAAGGTCTGTTTGCATCAACAAGAAAATGATGCGTATCCGCTTTTATGGTATTTACGGCGTCGGCTTTCATCTTATGATAATCAAAGGGGAGATCATCTTTCCTTTTTCGCAATTCATTTATATCAGCCTGCATAATAAAAATTCTGTCAGGATACATTATCTTATCATAATAGCTTAATTCTATTTTTGAAAAAAACCTGTTGATTATTGATGTGTTTTTGAAAAGCTGAGGGCCATCCATTGGTTCCGGCATTCTGTTGAACTCTTTAAGCGGAAAACGATCGGTCAACACAATCTTTCCGGTCAGATTATCTTTCTTGGAGAGCAAAGAAATTTTATATCTTCTCTTTGCTAAATATATCATGTACAGCCCCTCGATAAGGAGAGATACAACACCCAGCTTTATTTTTTTTAACTGTCTGATAATAAAAGGAATAAAATTCTTTAAGACTGTTTTAGGAATACCATGGTAATATGTAACTACGGAAAGCCTCCACGAAAGCCATTTCTCCAAATCTTCGATCAGAGTAGATTTGCCGGAACCGTCGGCTCCGACAATTGAAAATGTTTTTCCAGTTCCTGTAACAGTAAATATTTTTTCTTTAAAAAATTTCCGAATAAAGGGGAGCGTACTAAAATAACGACAGAAATACTTCACATAAACAATCATGCTATTTTGTCTTTTGAACCCTTGCAATGATGAAAAAATCTGACGCATATTTTTAACAATAGTGCTGAACCTCAACTCCCTTTTTGTAAAGTCGGTGATAAAGTCGGTGAACAGTTTTTCGGGTAACGGCAATTTAAATTGTCGTAATATATTTACCATTTTTCTAAAATCGCTATGGGCAATCAGATTGTCAAACTCTTCTTCAATCTGTCTTGGAAATGGTGTAGCAGGTCTATTGATGAGATCATTAATCAACTGTTTAACCAAATCAACACCCCCCACCTTCATGTGTGCCCTGATGGTGAGTATCAGCAATTCGGCTTCCGGGCAGGGAAGAAAGAGAGTGTTATGCTTGGTGAGATGATGAAAGATGATTTCTTCAATCGGCAAATGATGATTTTTAATGAACTTCTGTCCCAGAACCAACTTATAATGCACATGAAGATGAATAAGGCATCCCGTCTTTTCATCAAAACCAAGATAGTCTTCCAAACCAGGAAACCTTTTCATACGGGGAGTTATAATCCTTTTTATTGGGAATGTTTCAAGGGCTTTGGCAAACTTTTCTTTATCATCACGATGGACAAGAATGTCCAGATCTGTTTTACCATTAAGTGCCTCATTCAGATGGGAGTTACTCTTCCAATGGCAGTATCTAATCTTTTGAAGATTGAGATACTCGAAAAACCTGTAACATAGATCAAGCATTGTAAATATCCACTATAATAATATATTATCTGTTGCCAGATGACTTTAAAGGCAATATCTTTTTTAGTATCTCTATTGTTCTGTTTCTAACAGGAACTACTGTCTTACAATATAATCGCTTCCTCCAATTAAAGGGATAGAAATGACGGACAATACCTTTAAAATGCAAAATCTTGATATTATCCTCCAAACGGTCTTCAAAGTGGTAGTAATTATACTGTCGACAAGGAAAATATTTAAACCGAACTCCGTTAATTTCAAGAATGCTGCCTGCCTCAGGATACTCATCCAGACAGGCTAATTTGTTTAAGGCAACCTGGTCATCTCCAACATTCTCAGTTAATTTATGCCATATATCAATAAACTGCCTTGTTGCATTTGTTCGCTTAAATATCATAACGCCAGCATTTAAATATTTCATCCATTTAAAATTTTGTCGATACCATTCATTATCAATTTCCGGAAAAGGTCTTAATGTGACTCCTATATCATAATCACCTTCAGCCACTTCATCTATGGCGTTATAAAGTTGTGCATCACCATCAAGATAAACAAAAATATCATCTTCATTCGTCTCCATGCAGTGTTTAACAATTACAGGTTTAAATAAAGCATTTGTGGTGACATTATTAAGGATGAAGCGTTCTCCTATGCCAAGGTTTCCCATATCATAAACCACAGGCGTATACCCCAGCTCGTTGGCTTTATTTACAGTATCCTGTATTACAGACCTAAAGCTGAAGTTTTTATAGACTCTACCATCACTTCGTATTGCTATATCAGAATTTGCGCAAGTGAAAATTATCATATTACCCTTCTACTATACCAAACAATGATGACATTTATGTTATAAATTTCAATTTGGTTCTTAAAAAACTGATAAAGCCAGCGGTGTTAAGCCTGAAAAAATTAATCTCTGAGCTAATATCACTACCAACAGAAATTCTTCCAAGCCGGTATTGATCGTATTTCGGCGAATTTAATCCTTCATGCGCACTGAAAGCACAAACATATCCTCTACTTTTTAAAAATTTTTCATGTTCTTGAAAAAAGTCAACATCAGGCACACCATTTGGGTAACAGAATGTATCGATAGTGTTGCCAATTATTTTTTCAATTTTGTTCTTAGGGGCAACAATCTCTTTTTCCCATTCATCAGGGGACAATTCGCTAACCATACGGTGAGTAGCAGTATGAACACCAAACTCAATAAGACCTGACGATTTCATTTCCAAAACTTGTTCCCAGCTTAGAAATTTAAATGGTTCACTCAATATAGGGTTGCCTTCGATACATGCCAACTGCTTCAATCGTTTTATAATTTCCATTCTCTCCATAATTGACTTATTTTTTAATCTTTTTGAACATATAGGATATAGTTCTCCGATATCACATGAATCAGGGATAGGCCCTAAGTACTCGGCAAGTAACTCTGTCTTAACTGCATCCTCTAAACATTTCTTTAATAAAAGATACAACTCATCGAACCAAAGGAGTTTATCCGTTCCAATATAATTTACTGTCAAATAAATAACTGCGGGCAAATCAAATTCCTTTAAAACAGGAAATGCTACCTCGTAATTATTCCTTAATCCATCGTCAAAGGTTATTAAAGCTGCCCTCTCAGGCCATGGTTTTCTCTCTTTCAAACAGGACGTAAACTCTGATAAGGAAATGACATTATAATTACTCTTTAAAAATTTGAGATGCTCCCTAAGCAAATCGACATGTAAATGAGTAAAAAGTGGAAGAGTTCCTCTACAGAATTTATCATAAACGCCATGATAGGTTACAACCAAAAGGCTGTTCTTATTGACCCATCGCAAAAGACCATCAATATTAAGTTTACACAAGGTCTGAGCTATTTTTGTTTTACAATCTTCTTTCAATCGTGTTTTTTCCCCCAAGCATTATATTTTAAAATGTTTCAATAGTGTTTTTCTTGGAATAATAGCAAGATAATTGGCTGGGTTATAACGTCCTTTTTCAAAAGCTGTTTTTCGAATTTTTGACATAGCAAAGGCATTTGTTATAGCCTGCTCATTACTACCTGTGAAAAAAATCATACCACCAACTTCGAAAATTAACTCTCGTAAATAAGACAACTCTGGAGAAATATCCTTCAATGCAGGGTCAAAAAACCATGCTCCAGCAAAAATCCCTTTTATTGCAGGTCTTAATTTCAACAATTCTGCCCCCAACCGCATAACCGTTTGCCACCCTTCTGGGTTAAAGCTGCGCATGCGATGTGGATTATAATGCAGTTCATATAGCGGATAATTTCCACCACAAGAAAAAAGCAACCGCATGAATGAAATCATCTTCAAGGGGGACTGTAGCCGAATCACGCTACGTGAAAATCCGGCTACAACAACACTTTGATTCCCAATAGGAAACCTGATAAATGACATCACCTCAACATAACTATTATAAATCGTATTATTAACCGTTAGTATTTTGTCGTTTCCCTGTGTTGCAATTTTAATCGCTCTTACGAAATCTTCTTTGATATATTCAACGACTCCATCCGGCAAATTTTGATAATCAATTTTTTCCTCATTCTCGCAGAACAATGAAAAAATAATCAACTGACAAAGAGATACACGCGCATCTGTTCCATATTTTTCTTCAAATCCAGATTGAAATCGTTTAAGCTCATTCTTCCGCGCCCCTTGTGGAAGCGCCAATAACTCAACAAAAGATTTCACTAAGTTATCGATACTCTCATCAACTTCAAATTCTTTTCCAAAGGATGCGAATTTTGCCCTCCATTCGTGCAACAAGCTCTCAACTTCTTGTTTCTTATCCATCATCATTTACCTTAGCCCATGCCCCCTTGCAGAACATCAATTTTTACAGCACTGGAGTTCAGCCAACGATCACCTTAATTTTTTCAACATCGAGATTACCGATACCCTGTTGATGGCATTCTTCTAAAAATGTTCGAAATGGTGGGTAATCGGGTGAGTTAAATTTTCGGTAATGAGTTTCTTCTTCAGGTGTCGCTTCAAGTAAAATTTTCTTGCTTCCCACATAATCAAGCGCCACAGGATCTGTGGAACAAACAACACAATTTGCGCGATGGCGCTTGTCAGGTCCATTTCGCCCTCTCCCCCCCCACCCAACATATTCAGCAGCAAGAATATTGAGATCCGGCATTTTTACATGTTTCATCCAGTACCCCAATGCGCCCCCCGTATACTGGGTATCCCAGTACCCTTTATCCATTAACTTCCGGCCTAATCCAGGACCAAAACCAAACTTTTCGCCGTAATACTTGAGATCCAACCCGGCTTTATAGATAGATGACATCCTCCCAATGAAATGCATATTATACATTCCTGATGGTTCAGGCCCATGAAATCCACACGTCATATCTGTTACACCCATTAAATTTTTAATGGAAGCCGTAACACCAAAAGCCTCGCTGTGGTGATTCAGACATGAAAAATTAATCAGTTTTACATTCTTAACATACTTGCCATTGACAAGACTTCCTCTACATAAATCAATTTTCTTTCCACTATATACTGACGTAAATACCGGATATGTCATCATGCATTTCCGACCGCAAGGCGTTTCATACACCTTATCATCCAGCCAGATATACCCATCCCCGTCGGTTACCGACTTGACAAGATTCCCGTTACCGCCATCTCCCTCCTGGGGTTTTGGATTGGAACCTGCATCCACCCAATGATATTTTGAAATATTTTCGTACCCTTTCTGATGAAAATAGTCTATCAGTTCATTCAGGTTATAGTCCCCATTTCGATCTTTGGTATTCCAGCCACGGGCATTCGCCTCCTTATAGTGATGGTTTTCAGCGATAATCACCTCACCCTGAAACCCTCGTATACCAAAAACAAGCTCAATAAATCCCTTCATGTTATTCGTATTTGTTGTCCCATGATGCCACCATTGGGCATTTGGCTTGAGAATAACGATATCATCAATCCCAATAAATTTTTCGCATCCCCCCATAACTTTCATGACGCGTTTTATATTGTTCTCAGGGGTCATTCCCTTGACCAAATATACATGAGATATCCCATGTGCATCTGTACCAAGGGGCATGGGAACACCGGTTTTACTGGCTTTAGGGCGAGGCTTTTTCTCAGATCCACCTGTCCCAGTCATGCCGATTCTCACAAAAGACAAGAAAAATAAAAACATACCTGAAATTTTTATAAAAATCCGTCGTGAAATTTTTTTAATAGCCATAGGCAAGTTCCTTTACTCAAATAGGCTGCCCAAAAAAGATCAAAAAGCAAGAGAGTTATATAAAGCCAGGTATTCTCTTGCCATCTTTGATGCAGAGTAATGTGAATCGATCAGGTTACGACCAACCTTGCCAAATGACTCCCTTAGTGAATTAGAGGTGTCAATTTTCTTAATTGCGGAAGCCAGTTGTTTGGCATCGTCGGTTTCAAAAAGCAGTCCTGTTACATCATTTTTTACCAGATAACGACATCCTGGAATATTCGATGCTACAACCGGAATACGCGCAGCCATAGCCTCCATAAGGCACCGGGGGATCCCTTCGGATCTGGATGGAAGTACAAAAACATCAAACCCTTTTAGAAAGGCCAATCGATCTGACCGAAATCCGAAAAATGTTATACGGTCTTCAATACATAAGCGCTGTGCCATGGACTGTAACTCAGCCAATTGCTCTCCTTCCCCTATCACGGCTATACGCCAATTCGCCTGTCCGTGATGTGCCAAAGCGTATAAAAGCGTATCCAATCCCTTTCCAGATGTAAGACGCCCTATATACCCGATGATAAAGGCACCTTCTTTTTTCCAAGTATCAATCTCTTTTGCTACATCGTGAACCAAATCTATTTCTGCTATGTCAACACCATTTCGAATTAGATGAAGTTTTTTCTTAATCCCGGGGATGCGCAATGCATGACGATATAATTCGTTTGATAGGGGGACTACTGCATCAAAGAACGGAAACAGCAACCGATCAAAGACTTCATAGCATAAAAGCTTGAAATCCGGCTGCTGGGTCCACCCATGGGGCGTAGTTACGATTTTACAGGGTGTTCCCCTTGTTGCAAGAAGACCTATCATATCTGTTTTGTAACCATGCGTGTGAAGGATATGAATCTTTTTGCTTAAAATAAATCGTTTTAACTGTTTGACGGCTGAAAAAACCCATCGACCATCCGCTTGAACCACAGCAGTTTGAAAACCTAATTTTTCTGAGTGCTTACATAGAAGCGCATCTGTGTCGGATTCATCATTAATTACGCCAACCCATGTTTCAATGCGATCCTTATCTAAATGATTAATTAAAGCAAGAATCCAGCGTTCTGCTCCATATAATCCAATTGTGCTTCCAAGCTGTAAGATGTTAATTTTACTTTGCAACTGCACTATCCCAATTTTTCATTTTTCTGTAAAAACCGGCTTTTTGAAAAAATATCCATGCTTCTTAAAAAAATATAGAAGCCCTTTAATATGCTCAACAGTCGCCTTATTCATTCTGAAACCGCGAGAAATTTCCTGTGCATAATGGACAGACGATACACTCGGGACATAAACAATACGATATCCGCTTTTCCAAATTCTTAAACAATAATCAACATCTTCTGGTGAATAAAAAATATTTTCATCCAGCAAACCTACCTTCTCAAAAACTTTTCTTTTAAGAAGCCAGAAGGCAGATATTGCATAATCGACAGATTGCTCATATTCCGATTCATTATTATAATTTATTTTATTTTCAATATGTTTAAGAAAAAAGTAGCGATAAATTTTTGTAAAAACAGTTGGAAAATTGTCAGTTGACTGCTGAAATTTTCCATTAGCATATACTAGCTTAGGGGCAACCAGCCCGACGTGATCATCATTGACAAGAGTTTCGATAAGTGTTTCCAGTACATTTGGTAAAATATTCACATCAGAATCGATAATAGCAATGTAGGTACCTTTTGACATTTTTAATGCAATATTTCGTGAATAAGTTGTTCCGGAATTATATCCAATTTGTATAATTTTGAATATTTCAGGATATTTTATTTCGAATTTCTGAATAATACTCAAAGTTCCATCCGATGACCCGTTGTCAACAATAAGAATCTCATAAGGGCATAAAGAGTCAGAAGCATTTTTTAAGATTGAGGTTAGACACCGTTCAATATGTATTTTTGAATTCCAGGTCAGAATAACAAATGAAATATTCATAGGCTTATATACTTTCTAATCAACGGACCAAAAAAATTAGCAAAATTCAATGGTAGCTTACACCAAAGAGTGGCAACCATATCCCTTTTTAAGGTATTCACCGGTGATTTTACTCCTTTTCGCCCGTTTATGTTGATTTCGTACCAGTTAAGAGGCACTGGCTGGGCTCCCCATTGGGCTTTAAATCCATAAGTTCCTTCACCTTGTGTTGATCTGCCGAAGTCAAATTGTTTATAACCATTATCTGATGCATATTTCAAAAAATTCCAATACAGCAGCATATTGGGTGACAAGCGATTATATTTTTTAAGAGTTGATGCCCAAGGGACTATGACTTTGTCACTTGCTGTCAAAATGATACCACATGCAATTAACTGCCCACTATGTTCTACAAGTCCCATCCTAAGATTGCCTTTATAGAACTTCAAAATCATTTTAAACCATTTCTTGGAATGGACAGGGGAACCAAGATCTCGCATATTTTCAGCAAAAACTTTATAAAAAGTATCAAGATCACTAAAATGCCCCCAACGAAAAACAAGTTTATTTTTCTCTGCTTTTTTAATTTGACTGCGCAGCTTGGATTTAAAACTTTTTAAAAGGATATCTGAAGATGTTGGCAAGTCAAGAAACATGCGAACTTTATTGTTATCTACTTTATTCAATTTTGTAGTAGAAAGTGGTGCAACATCACCTCGCAACTCTAACAAGTTTGCTCTCAAAGCCTTAGCGACCATAACAGCTTTATCGAGCATCAATTCAACAATCTCTGGAGTATTTCCCAAACAATTTCCGACATCGCAATATGGTAATGCAACCATCTTATTAAATACGAAAGGAAGATTCATATGAATTAAAGGTAGAACGCCTACAACTGCAGACTTGTACTCAGCTATTAAAGAATAATATTTATATTTGTAAGTTTTTTCAACAGCTTTATTCCAAGCAAAAAGATGATAAGGGGATGCGTCGGGATGCTTGTTTACATAGTCATCCCATCTTTTACTATCTATATCTACGGCTCTTTTGATCAATACTTTTCCCATCAGAAAAACCTTAATTGGTTGTCGATATCATCACAAATGATTGCATTTCATTCATCCCCTCCATCACTTCTTTTTTAATCTTTTCCATATCCATTAATTTCAAAGCGGTCTTTATTTTTCAACTGACCGCCCTATACTGCTCATTAATAAATTAACTGCAAAAAGGAAGAAAAAGGATAAAATAAAAATTAGAATACCGGATGCTTCATGAAGAAAACCCTGAGCGATATCCGGTCCATAGTGTCTTGCGAGGATAGCCGTTATGGTTAACCGAATAATATTTAAAAAAATTGCAATCGGTATTGCTGATAAAAAAATAAAAAACTTTTTCGTTCCTGAGTGTTCAGTTAGCAAAGCCAATGCAGAACTAAGGGCTAATAGTGAAGTCAGAGATCTAAGCCCTGAACAGGCATCCACAACTTCTAATGTGGTATTGGCAAGATGAATAATATTACCTTCTCCAAAAACCGGGATATCAAAAAATTGAATAACGCTTACAGCCATTTGAGTTGCAAATAACTTCAATGGGAATGCTATCTTATTCCAAATAATTGATGGAAATGGTATCATAAATACTAAATACACTATTGGCAGAAAAAGGATCCGCGAGCATTCCCATCCTGCTAAAAAGACAGTCAGGCTTAAGATTACCATGATCATTGAAAACCGCATGGTAAACTGCTCAACGCCAATATTTGCAATGAAATAAAAAATCAGACTAAATATTAATAAAATTAGCCCGGTATCGGATGGGGAAATGGATGCTTGTGTTAACCGATCTTTTCTTCTCCATATCAAATATCCTGATATAATCGGTATTAAAAAGCCGTGTGAAAAATTGTCATTCGATACCCAGTCTAACACCATTTTATAAATAACATTATTATATAAAAATAAAAAACCTGCAAACGCAGGTAGTAGTCGATAATAGTGTCGATACTGATTTAAAGAACCAATCATTATTTGGTTTCCCCTGGAATATACTGATTTAAAATTGGTGTCAGCTCCGAAACAAAAGACTTTAAAAAGTCAGCAGCATATTTCTCTCCCCTGCTGTCAACAGTTGCAATCAGTCGTACAAAAGAACCATCTGATCTTTTGCGAAAAATGGCATCCCATACAAGATAAATCTTCTGCCAGTATTCAGAACTGATATACCTGCCTCGCTCCTGAAACCAGTACAATACTACCTGCTTATCCAGGCCTTTATTTATAACCAGCCGAATGAGCTCAATAGTACTTCCTGATATTTTAACTTCTTCCGTTATGGTAGATGTTATTTCCCACCCGGAACCAGGCATGCAATTTTTTGGCGAATGTATGACGCTACCTTCTTTCTGACTCTGATAATACCCAACATATACTTGAATCTGTTTTTTATCCGGACCAAGGTATGAAATAAGTATTGAGTCATCGACACCTAATTCATTATAAATGGATTGGTCAAAATAAGATATCGTTCCATGCCACTCTCCAATTTGCTTGGGGAATGTTGAAAATTGTTTCTTTGGTGGTACATTTTCGCTATAGCTCATATACTTCAATAAGATGAAAGTCATAATCATTAACGAGGTAGCAAGAACTATTCTTTTAACAGGTATTACCGATATCGGTTTCATAACGATGTCTTGTTCTTTATAATTTCTCGGCATGTAATAAATTCCTGATTTCTGAAATCAGAAATCAATTTTTTCAAGCGGATCTCGGTTTTATCCAGGTTCATATAGTGCCGAAACTTATAAAAGAACGAGGCTTCATCAACTTTTGGCTGTTCCGGATCCACTTCCCATGGATGCATGTAAAATAAGTATGCTTCTTCATTTTGCAATATCGATTGTATGCCTTTCTTAAATAATGACAGAGGATATAACCTGAAGTACCCTCCGCCTCCCCAAGGCAAATCTGTTTTCAAATATCGTAATGATAAATTGCTGATAGGAATTTCAAAAAAAGAGTTTGAAATTTGATATACAATCCCTTTTTTACAGTTTTGGCAAAGGTCTAATGATCCATATCTCTTGTTCATTGAAAATGAATTGAAACTTGAATCATAAAGATAGCCGCATTCTTCAATAACTTTTAAGGTTTCAGTACTGATCGAAAAGTTTGGTGCTCGATAGCCGTGTATTGGTGAACCGGTAATATCTTCCAAAAGCTTTTTGCTGTCAGTTAAATCATTTTTCAGCTTTTCATTTGATTCTAGCGAACAAAGAATATGATTATAACCATGCGATGCTACCTCATGCCCTCGTTTATCAATTTCTTTCACGAGGTCAGGGAATCGCTGGGCGATCCAGCCAAGGACAAAAAAGGTGGCATGAATTTGTTGTTCTTTAAAAGAGTCAAAAAGATCAAGAATACGATGCGTATTTTGTTCAACCCGGACTTCTCTTGTGCCCCAGCTTGAAAAAGATATCCATTGCTTGAAATTTTCAACCTGAAACCAATCTTCTACATCAATTGTCAGTAAAATTGACTTTTTCATTTGTCGCTGTAAGGCAAATTATCAGATAAAACGATCACTATCATGAAAGTATCTCAAGCAGATTATCTTTATTGATTTTCCCATTTGCGTTTTTGGGAAGAGCCTTTATCAATCGAATCATTGATGGCCATTTATATTTTGGTAGCTTTTCACCACAAATCTGCAGGAGATTGCTTTCATGCACGGTATCATTCTTAGGTGAAACAAATGCAATCAGTTTATGTCCCAGGAGCCTGTCCTCTATTCCGATAACTGCTGCCTCAATCACAAGTCCGGTTTCCATGAGGATATCTTCAACTTCCTGCGGATTAATCCTGTGCCCACCGACCTTCAGGAGATGATCTCTTCTTCCCCTCAGAAAATAAAATCCTTCTTCATCCTGATAGCAGAGGTCTCCGGTATGATACCCGGATTTATCCAAAACTTTTTCTGTAGTTTGTGGATCTTTCCAATATCCTTTCATAATATTACTGCCATCGGCAACAAGCTCACCGGTTTCTCCCTGGAGTACCTCTGCTCCATGATCGTCAAGTATCCGGAGTGTAACACCCGGGATCGCTTTTCCAATAGAACCCATTTTTTTTTCATACTTTTCAGGTTCAAGATAGGTCAAACGGGCAGAAGCTTCCGTAGCTCCATACATGATATAAATCTGAGTCATCTCAGGCATTGCCAGACGCAGTTCTTTCTTTAACTGCCCGGACATATGTCCTCCTGCCTGAGAACAATATCGCAATGAACCAAGCTTGTCCTTGCTGGCCGCCAATGGTGATCGATGAAGCAGATATGCATATGTTGATGGAACTCCGGCAAAACCGGTAACTTTTTCCTCCACCATCTGTTTGATAACCGCAGCCGGAAAAGCGAATTTATTGTTGATCACCACGGTGCCACCAACCGAAAAATGAGTATTTAACAGCGATTTGCCCATAACATAAAAAAAAGGCAGTACAACCATCTGGATGTCATTTTTCCCAAGGCATAAATACTGGCAGATTGAATTTGTGTTGGATACGATATTCTCATGGGACAGCATAACGCCCTTGGCTTTGCCTGTTGATCCTGAGGTATAAATTATGCTGGCTAAATCAGTTGCCTGGATCACGATATCGGGTTCTGTATCAGCATAGTGACTATTGGCAACATCGTTCCAGGAATAAACGTTTAAACCAGAAGAATTCCAGTCGAGCTTCGGGTTGTTGATGACAATTGCTTTTATCGCTATATCATCCAGATCTGTTGCATTGAGAACCCTTTCACATCTTGCCGTTGTAATGATGATGGCAGGCTCCAGCTCTTTCAACAATATCCGCAAACCATCCGGCTTCAATTCATAGCTGAGGGGTGCAACCACAAGCCCTGCCTTTAAAACAGCATAGTAGCTGATCACATATTCCAGGCAGTTTTCCATGATCAGAGCCACGCGGTCTCCTTTTAAAACACCATGATCAATCATCCATCCGGCTAAATGGTTAGCCGAAATATCTATATCAGAGTAGGAAACACGCACATCTTCATGAATCAGCGCTGTTTTGTCCGGAAAATCCCTGCAACTCTGTTCAAGGAAGTGATGAATCAGTTTGTTTTTTTTTTCACTCATGCTGCCTGTTGTTGTTTTTTGGAAAGATAGGCAACAAGATTTTTGATGGAATCCAGATTTTCCGGGATCAATTCTTCATCATCCACCTTGATGGAAAATTTTTCTTCCAGAAAATCAACCAGCTCCAGAACACCGGTTGAGTCTAAGATTCCCTGCTCCAGAAAAGAGGTGTCATCTGAAAGGCCCTCATCATTTCCAAACATGAAATTTTCTACAATAAACGACCGCACTTTTTCTTTTGTATCACTCATAATAATCCCTTGTCGTCCTATTATTGAATTTCAGATACCGGCTCAATCAGAATCCCCGGAAGATGCAGATATCGTGTTGTCAATCTCTTGGTATCGATATCATCATATACCCGTTGCACCTGATCCGCTTTCAAACCCAATATCTTTCCGACTTCTTCTGTTGCAATATGATTATTTTTACCATAAAGACACAAATCCATTTTATCGTATGAAAGGGAAAAATAAAATTCATCCTGGCCTTGTGACATGGAATATGTATCGGTTGTAGGGGGCCTTTTGCGAATCTCCTCCGGAACACCCAGATATTCCGCAAGTTGATATACCTGAGATTTGTAAAGATGTGCGATGGGTTTTACATCAGCCGCACCGTCTCCCAGTTTCACAAAAAAACCCTGGTCATATTCAAGACGGTTCGGGGTTCCTGAAACTGCATAGTTGAGCCTATCCGCATGATAATATTCCAGCATCTTCCGAATTCTTTGTTTAAAATTGGTTGCTGCCACAATTTCCAGATAGGCTTTTAAAGGCAATCTCTTTTTGATCAGATTTTTATCCGGACTTTCCGCAACAATGGAAAAAAGGCTGAATCCCTTGGTTTCAAGAACACTCGGAATGACGATTTTTGATTTCCAGCTATCACCATATTCCGGAATAACCTTACGGACAGCTTCATCATACCGTCTGTAGCAACCGACCGCCTCCAGAATTCCGGAGATATCTTCATGAATTTTTTCAATGCCGAAATGATCTGCCACGATGCCGCTCAGTTGAAGGGTTTCTTCTGCAGAATGACGCTCCGGCATCTGCAAAGCCAGAACACGACCCGCTCCCAGAGCTTTTACCACAAGAGCAGCAGTTACACTGCTGTCAATTCCGCCGGAAAGTCCAACGACAAGACCTCTCCTTTTTAACTGCTTGGCCATTATCAGTCTTATCTGGCTTGAAATTTTTTCAACTTCTTTTTCTGAATCAAGCTTTAAAACATCCGCAGAAAATCTTGTTTCCATTGAATGGTTTTCCTTTCTAAACCTTTGCTGACAGCAATTGAGGACACATGGGGAAAAAAACGTTTATTCATTACTCGGTAAAAACAAGGATATCTTCAGGCGGACATATTGTTTTTTGAGGAAAATTTTTGACAAACAGATGATCCAGCAATTGGGTTGAAATAATCCCGACCAGCGCCATATTCTCCCTTTCACTGAGAAGTTTTCCATTTTGATTCTTGCTCTTTTTGATCAAGCCCGTAACTTTTTTATCATCAAAATATCCATTCTGCTGAATGGAATGATCCGAAAGCATGGTTGAAACATAGGCAGGTGATTTTTTCCCAAAAAAACATGAACTGATCGGAGCACGATACGGCTGTTTTGCCCTTTTGATCAGCTTTTCCGGAACCAGTCCCGCGGCAGCTTTTTTAAGAATATATTTTTCTTCAAGCCCATTCATGCGAAATTTTACAGGGACTCGGCATGCAAACTCGATCACACGATAATCCAGAAACGGATATCGTCCTTCTATTGAATTCGCCATTGCCATCCGGTCTCCCTGGGATGACAATAGGTAGTTGGACATAAATACTGTATTTTCAATATACTGAGCCCTTGATAACGGCTTCCAGCTCATAAAATCATTTGGAAGCGTTGATGAAAAACGACTCACAAACTGTTCAAGATCACCTGTATTGGCAATGAAATCCGGATTAAAAAACGTTTTTACCTGTGATGTGTTATGCCACCTCAATATATGGGAGTATACCGGCAGATCGACATTTTGAAGCCCTCTTTTAAAAAAGCCTGTTAGGAATTTGGCTGCCTTCTCATTTTCTTTCGTAAAGATATAAGGGTAAAGTTTTTCAAGAAGCCTGAACCTGAATGTTGAATCCGGATTTCGGGACCAGAATCTTCGAACCTTATCCTCCTTAAAGATATTATAGCCAGCGAAAATCTCATCCGCGCCCTCACCGGTCAGAACAACCTTGAAACCGTTTTTGCGGACAAGACCCGATAGCAGATATAGAGGAGCCGGTGCGGTTCTGATGATCGGTGTTTCTGTATGCCAGACCACCTTGGGAAATATGTCGCCGATATCTTCATCGTGACAATTGATAACATGATGTTTGGTTTGCAGGGCATTGACTGCAATTTCCTGAAAAGATGATTCATCAAACCTTTCATCCGCAAAACTGACGGAGAACGTTGACAGAAGATTGTTAAAATTATTCCGGACCAGAGAGCTGATATACGTGCTGTCTACACCACCGCTGAGGTAAGCTCCTACCGGAACGTCTGCCCGAAGTCGAATTCTAGCCGCGTCCTTAACTAGTTCACTCAATTCCTCTGTCCACTCCTCTATGGGTCGATTTTCCTCCTCTTGACATGAATAGGAGAGCTGCCAGTAGCATTGTTCAATCAGTCCATCTTTTGAAAAAAATGCATAATGTCCGGGGCGGATCTGAAAAATATCCTGAAACGGTGTGGATGAGCCAAGTGGTGTCCAGCAAGTAAAAATATCAGCAATTGTCTGTGCTTCAAGCTTTCGGGAAATGGTTTCATCCGCAAAAACTGTTTTTATTTCAGAACCAAAGACTAATCGTCCTTGTTCATGATAATAAAAAAGTGGACGAATCCCGACACGATCGCGAGCGAGCAACAGGCATTCCTTTTTTGTATCCCACAATGCGATGGCAAACTGTCCATTCAACTTTGAAAACATTTCAGAGCCATGTTCTTCATACAGATGAACAAGTACTTCTGTATCTGAATTTGTATAAAAACGATGCCCCAGATCAAGCAGTTCTTTTCTCAAGTCCGGATAATTAAAAATTTCACCGTTGAACACTACCCAGACGGTTCTGTCCTCATTATAAATCGGCTGGCCACCGGTTTTCAGATCAATAATACTTAACCTTGCATGACCAAGTCCAGCCGGACCATTGATAAAGATACCAGCGGCATCAGGGCCTCGGTGACGCATCATGCCGATCATTCGCCCGAGAAGATTGCGCTTTTCTTCTGCACAATTAAAATTAATGATTCCTGCGATTCCGCACATAATGGTTAATATCGGTATGGTTGTGAAGGGGATATGGTAATTCCGAGTAAAACTCGATTATCGATAAAATCATTCTCATGAAGAGTAGATTTCAACAGCCGTGAAGAACCTTGAACTCTTGTTGACAGCCATGATAACGCCTGCCAGGAAAAACCAAGACCGTATTCCAGATTATGATCTTCCCGGTCTTCTTCCGCAGTAGAATCACCAGATGGATAGTCATCCCATTGATAGGTAGAGAAAAGATGACCGTTTAAGTATCTTGAAAACCGGTATTGGGCGTTGATACCTCCGCCGTAATATAATCTGAATCCTAGATTTTCTGCATCAAGAGAAGCTATGTCATAACCGCTTGCGCCGGTAACCTGAATGGTTGCCTGTCTGAAAATCCATGTATGTTCAAGATCACAATTGACAATAAAACCGGAATCATCTTCACTGATTTTTTGATCCTGTATATAGTATCCAACACTCACTTGAATATGGGTATCTTCCCGCGGAACGTATCGAATACCAATGGAAGGATTATAGATCTGATAATCCTCATCTCTATGTTCGTCATCTGTATCCCCGTCAAAAAGCATGGATGAATGGTTATAACGTACCAAACCTTCAAAATGGCGATTAAATTGCTTGAAAACTTCAAAATCACCCTGCCAGTTGTTGAAATCGTCAGAGGGTCCATCTAATATCCCTCTGATATATGTTCCACCTGCTTCAACCCTCCACTGATTTGGAAGAAGCCAGTAGGAAATCAGAACTGAAGGGCTATGGCTTTGGTTGTCATCGATAGTAGGATCATCGTTTTCCAGAATGGTGTATGTGTAATCAAGACGCATTGTGTCATTTGCACCAAACTGATGGGCCATGCCCAAATTGGCGCTATTTGTATAATAAGTCATTCTGGATCTACGCTGGGAAATATCTCTGTTTATAATCCGGGCACCCTGATTTCCGGCAGAATCAAAAGCAGATGTCGAACCGCTGTTGGATACTGGTGCAGCACCGGAATCAAAAGATGGTGTGGGCCTGGAACCTGAAGTCTGTGTAGTCGCTGATGGTTCATTTCCGGCTGAAAAAATATTATGGGTTTCTGTCGGTTCTGAAGTATACAGGAAAGAATTGGTAAAATTGATCGCGGTATTCCTTGTTGCCTGTTGTGTACCTGTAATTCCGGCACTATGAGCCCAACTGTTATAGTCAGTATGGTCTGAATTATAATGATATGCCGGATCATAGTACAACGAAACACTTCCCGTTCTGCCTTGCAATTGAGTGATAAATCCAGGAGAGACGATTGTAGTATAATCATACTCCTCATGATCGCTCGTAAGAAAAAAATTACTGGTGTATTCTTCTTCTAAAGACAATCTGGGCGTGAATGTAATTACAGCAGCTTGTGCCTGTATGCTCATAAGATAATATAAAAAGGCAAAAGCAAAATGAAAAATATTCTCTTTTTTTATCATAAAAAATATAATCGATTCAGATTATTAAACTGTCATCTTTTATGGCACAATGATTGTGTCGTTCGCCTTGATGAGTATATTGTTTTCAAAATTTTCGCCCTTGAGAATACTTTTATAATCAACCCTGATAATTTTTTCTTTTCCATCTTCAACACGGAAAAGAATAATCTCATCTTTTGAAGCCCACTCCGTGAATCCTCCGGCCAGAGCAAATGCTTGAATAATCGTGAGATGCTTAACCAGATTATACTCTCCTGTCCGGACAACCTCTCCAAGGACATAAAATTTCTGGCTTCCAGGTACTCGCACGTTCACAGTCACAACCGGCGATCCGACATATGTTGCCAATTGTTTTTCAATACTTATCTTTAATTGTTGAGGTGTTCTGCCTGCGGCCTGAATGTCTCCAAGCAGCGGGAATGTTATTTTACCATCAATCCTTACAAACAGTTCTTCGCGTGAAAAATCTGCTTCTTTCCAAGTAGTGATATCCAATACATCTCCACTTCCAATGGTGTATTCAGCGGTATCCGACGGCGAGGCGATTTTTTTTTTAACCGTGATCTCAGCTAACTCACAAAAAGATACCTGCGGGAGGATGAAAATAACAACCCAAAAGAGACAAGCAAAATAGAAACATTTCTTTGAATTCAGATTCATTTTATATACCCTTTTTTGTGTACAATGAAGAGCGATATCCAC